>JAQUNY010000039.1 GCA_028717405.1 Eubacteriales bacterium | reverse complement strand
ACGGACATAAAAGCAATGATCATCATCACTGCCTGTCTTGTAAAAGTTTTCTTCTTCAGCATCCGGCCCTCCGTCATTATCATTACATTAGAAATTGACTCGGACATTAGCTCTTTCTTCATTCTCTACCATAAAGAAAGGATATTTCTTAAAGCCCATAATCGAAGCTGCAATATTTGAGGGGAACATCTCAACTTTCGTATTCATCGTCTTGACGACTGCATTATAATACTTCCTCGCCTGGGCGATATCTTCCTCGACACCCTGAAGCTGCTGCTGAAGCTGGACAAAGGCTGTGTCAGCCTTAAGCATGGGGTAATTTTCAGCAAGTGCAAACAGAGATCTGAGTGTCTGTGAAAGAGCAGTTTCACTTGCCTGTCTGTCCGCAATATTTTCGGAAGACATGGCGCGTACCCTTGCATCGGTTACTTTCTGGAAAGTCTCCTGTTCATGCGCGGCATAACCTTTTACTGTATCGACCAGATTAGGTACCAGATCATATCTCTTCTTGAGGTATACATCCATTGTTGAAAAAGCTTCCTCGGTTTTATTTCTGAGAGAAACAAACGTGTTATAGGTAATAATTGCCCAAACAAAAACAACAAAAACTATACCGATAATAACATAACCGTATGTTGGCATCTGCCTTCCTCCTCTTTCCGGGCGCCTGAACTGTAAACTGGTTGTTACAGCAGCGCTTGAATAGATTTGATATACAAATCAAATATATACTAATTTGGCTCGCATGTAAATCTGCTTTTACCACAAGTTATCACAAAATTGCATTACGCAAAAATCAGGACATCGCTGTTATATTTCGCCAAAGATGACTTTGCCGACTGAAAGGCTGCATCTTCAAGCCATGCCTGACCCTCTGAGGTATTCCCTGCTGATTTTGGCCGCTTCCATCGGCGGACGGTCAGTCGATGCATCCTGTTCAACTATCACAATATCCGCTCCGGCATACTCCGCAGCTTCCAGTATGGAGTTAAAATCCTGCATCCCCATTCCGAGAGGCATAAATTTAAATCCGGCTGCGTTTCTGTCCGCAGGCTTCCCTTCCTTACCCGAGCTGTCAATCAGGGCATAAGCGGCGCCCATATTGAATTTTTCACATACAAAGTCCTTAAGGTGCACAACAGGGCTCCTCCCGACATATTTCCGCAGATAAGCGGCCGGGTCATATCCGGCATACCTGACCCAGCAGGTATCTATCTGTGTTTTAAGAAGGTCGGCCGGGACTGATTCGTAAAGCCAGTCAAGAAGGAACTTCCCGTCATACCTCTCAAACTCGAAATCATGATTATGGTAAAGAAGCTGAATGCCTGCATCTTTTAATGCTTTGCCTGCCTGGATGAATTCCTTAACTGTTCCCTCAAAATCTGCAGAACCCTTATGCTTATCTTTACCCATCCATGGCACCGCACAATATGAAGCTCCGATAGTCCTGAGATGTGAGATTGCCGCGGCAGGTTCTTTAAGAAATACGTCATGTTTCTGATGAACTGATATACACTTTAACCCATTATCATCAAGCATTTTTTTCACATCTTCCGCCGAATGCCCAAAATATCCTGCAAATTCAACATATTCGTACCCTATCTCTCTTACCTTCCCAAGTGCTGCGGCCATATCCTTTTCCATATCTTCACGAATCGAATAGAGCTGCAGACCGACAATAAACTTTTTCATATATTCCATCCTTTCTGTTTTCAATGAAATCATCTGTCAGATCCCTCTTCCAGGTCCCTCTGCAGATACCTGCCGCAGAAGATGCCTGCTTCCGGACCCGCTTCCGGCTGCCGATTTACAAAACGCCTGTATTTTTATCACTATAATGATTTTACTAGCCGCAGCGCAATAAAGCAACACGCCATATTTTAATAGTCAACCTTCCACATAATGACTAAATCAGTTTAATAATATTACCTGCAATGTTATCCCTTGTCACATGCTATTCAGGCATTACCAGAAAAACTGATGGGACTGCCCTTTCCCCTAACGCATCTGCCGGTTTATTAATCACCTTACCGTTATAATACATAGTTGCAGATGAACCTCCATCAAGATTAGACGCATTCACTGCCCCCATTTGCAATAATATATCCTGGCAGTCTTTCAGAGTTGCTCCCCATTTGCTGATTTTTCTGCCATCAATCACCATCATAATAATCTCTCCATTTGCTTTTTGCCCTATTACCGTTCTTGGTGCTGCTCCCCAACCGCCGTCACTTCCTTCAGGTATAGTCGGTTTTCCATTAATAATCAAAGGCGGTCCGAAAGAGACTCCTTCAATGACACCCAGTTTTAATAACTCGTTGATTGAGTACTTCCCTACGATTAACATTCCTTCATTTGTAAAAGACACTGTATCAATTTTTACATTTTCGTCATTATATAAATTATAAATCACTTTACCTTCATGAATGATATATCCGTCCGGTATACCTCCCGTACCGGTCCATCCCTCTGCCTCCGAATCAAGAAAGCCGCCTGCGTTGATTGCTGCCACAGCACTGTTGTTTTTTGCTATATGGCTTGTAGGTTCCCCATATTTGGGTATAAACCGGGAATATCCTATTTTTATCAGGGTAGGATCATATATAGTTATCACTTTACCGTCAAACGCTATACTGCTTATATTCTGTACCATAATTTTACTATCATGGTTAATTTCGAAGTCTAATTTTTGTATTGTCTCTCCTTCTCCTAAAATATCTACAGCAAAATCATTTCCGATTATTCTTTCGATTGCCTGGTCAGATAAGAAGGATTTGGCAATATATTGGTGATTCAATGTAGCCCACGACGTGCCTACAATGAGTTTTTTAATGTTTTCAAAAGGTCCGTAAAACACTAGTGCTGGTGCGCTAATCAATGTAAAAACTACTTCAAAAATTATAAAAATAATAATAGCTTTTACCTTTCTCCTTTTCCCATCTTTTTCAGTTTTATTGTGTTTGAATGTATACAATTGTCGCCCTTTCTGACGAACCTATTCATATTCACTATAATTATATCTCATATAAAAAATGTAATTCCAGTCTAATCTAAAGCCATCTGTATTGTGGCTTTTTATAAGATATATGTGTCCAATTATTGTAGTATCACTCTCCAACTCAATCAACTTCGCTTTTTCTTGTTTATCCTTAGGTATGTAATCTGTTTCTTTGGATGCCTTTATTTTACATTAAGTTGTCCTTCTTTACAATACTTACATACATATGCACATACAAGCTTCTGTCTGTAAGAACAGCACGCCTTACCTGTACTTCAAGCCAGGGATGCCATTTCGCTATGGCAATTTACAGGATGACATTATCATCAGCCTATCGTATATCACAAGATGCCCGGATTCGGCAAAATAATTGAGTCGATAAGTTACAGCCCATCAAGATAATTGTGGCATAAAGCCGCTCTGTGTAATATAATGTTTTCGAAAGATTTATTGATGTGCATAGATTGATAGTCACAGGCTTTCAGGTCAGGATCTGCATCAAAGCATTGCTGCATGAAGCAACCGCCTGGGAGCTGGTAACTCAATATGTCGATGGCCGCAGCCCGGACGGTATCCCGGGCAACAAACCTACATTATGAAGGGAGATATCACCATGGCACAGAAGTTTTGTATGTCTTGTGGGGCTGCTCTGGATGAAGGAATGAAATTTTGCAGAAATTGCGGAAAACCGGTTTCCTCACCTCCGCCTGCACCCGCATCATCTTCGGCGCCGGCAGCTGCAGTACCCCCCAGGGCTCCTTCACAGCCCTCATACGCTCCTCCGCCGCAGACAAATCAGGCTTCATACAACAATCCGCAGCCACCCCCCAATTACAGCAGACCACAGCCACAAACCTATGCTCCTCCCCAGCCTGATTACAGGCAATCCGGAGCTGCCGGTACCAGTCCTGTCATGTCTGTCGGGCAATATCTGCTGATGTTCATACTGCTGGCTATTCCTATCGTTAATATTATTATGATTATCGCATGGTCGTTCGGGAAGAATCCTTCGGTGAACAAAAACAAGCGCAACTATGCGCGCGCCATGCTCATCATGGGATTGATCGGAGCCGTTATAGGTATCTTTGCAGGCAGCGCCATAACAGCCGCACTTAATACTATTATGAACCAGTTTGGCGGCTCTGCCGGTAATCTGTATTATTGATTTGATATAACGGGACAGCATCGATCCATGATCTATGATACATGATCTAACATAAAGCGCTGGGGATAGACGAAATATTTTAGTTTATATTATCCGGGAGTGAACAAATGAAAAGAAACGATCGTTTTTTCAAGAAACTGACCGCATTTTGTATTGTTTTCCTGATTATCCTGACAGCTTTTTCCATAACAGGATGCGAGAAAGCTTCTGAGGAAGTAATTATTTATACTTCCGTCGACCAATTGTATTCGGAAAAAATATTTGCGGATTTCGAAGAGGAAACCGGCATAAAAGTCAAAGCGGTTTACGACATTGAAGCCTCAAAAACTGTCGGCCTGGTCAACCGCCTGATTTCCGAAAAGGATAACCCGCAGGCCGACGTGTTTTGGAACGGCGAAATACTTCAGACTCTTGTACTGAAAGAGAATGAAGTCCTGGAAAAATTTCATCCCTCCGCCGCAGAAGGCCTGCCTGATTCTTTCAAGGACAGCGAAGGCTACTGGTATGGCTTCGGAGGCAGAGCCAGAGTGCTGATATACAACAAAGACCTTATCAGCGAAGAAGCCCTTCCAAAAACAATCGAAGCGCTAGCTTCAGGAGACAATGTTGTAAAAACCGGGATTGCCTATCCCATCTTCGGAACAACCTCGACTCATGCCGCAGTTCTCTACGCCTTTTGGGGCGAATTAAAAGCAAGGCAGTATTTCACCGGCCTTTATGAAAACGGCGTGATTGTTCTCGACGGCAATGGCCCTGTAAAAGATTATGTGAGCCAGAAAAAACTCTTTATGGGCATGACCGACACGGATGACGCTTTGTCTGAAATGGAGGTCAATGACTCGCTTGACATATTGCTGCCGGACCAGGGCGAAGGCGGGATGGGTACCCTTGTGATACCAAACAGCGTTGTTAGAATAAAGGGCGGGCCAAATCCAGGCCAGGCAGATATTTTTATAGAGTACCTGCTTTCTCCTGAAACCGAGCAGAAGCTGGTCAATGACAACTGGATACATATACCTGTGCACGAGGGCGTCAACCCTCCGCCGCAGCTTTCAGGCGACAAAATAAAAATCATGGATGCTGACTTCCAGGAGGCTTTTAAAATGCTGGAAAAATCGAACAGTGACCTGACATCGATATTCATACGTTAAGGAGACCTTTTTTTTGAAATACCCGGGATATTTCCAAAGACGCCGGACCAGAAACTATACTGGCGCAAGAGCTGCAGCTGATGGAGAGCCCTTATGTTCCTGCAGGTTTTCAGGCAAAGTTCTCTCTGTACTGGCAAAAACCGCAGCCGGACTCCTGCTGCTTTTATTGACTGCAGCTCCGGTAATATATTTACTGGCAGGTTCGTCAGCTTCTTTATTTAAAGGAAATATCTCTTTCTATTTTTTGTCAGGAAGCGGCCTTTTTCTGAAAAGTCTTATATTGAATGCCGGAGCAGCCTTCATCACACTCGTGTGCGGCTACCTGTGCGCTTTCTTTATCTGGACCCGTTTTGAAAGACACGCCTCGTTGATAGCCCATATACTTCTCCTGCTTATGCTGGTGCCTCCCTTCGTACATGTGCAGTCATGGCTGATGCTCATGGACTCGGTAAACTCTGCAATTTACAGTTACGGAGGCATTTATCTCAATTATACCGGACTTCCTGCTGTCCTGATTTCCATTGTTTTTTCCTATCTGCCGGTTACCGCCGGATTGTGCCTGATCTCAATGACGGCAATACCTCCTGAACTATCTGATCTCTGCCTTACAGAAGGGACAAGCCTCAGAAGCTATGTAAATGCATATCTTCCACTGCTTTTCCCATCGATGGCAATAGGGGGCATGCTGATATTTCTGATCACAATAAACGATTTCAGTATACCCTCGGCGTTTGCAGTAAATGTATATGCACTCGAGCTCTTTGCCAGATTCAGTGCCGGCAGCGATAAATATTCGGTTTTCGTCTCCTCGCTCCCTCTTGTGCTTATTTCTGTCACAGCTATTATAATTTTCGCGCGCTATCTTTCCGGTAACTCCCTTTCATTCAGCAGAAATCCCGGTTCTGTGAATCCGTATAAAAAAGAAAAGTTTGGCAGGCCTCTTTCCGCTGCCGGGTTTTTAATACTGCTGATGTATATGGCAGTACCTTTGTCCGCAATGACGATTATGGCATTTAAGTCAACGCGACTGATACAGGAACTTTCTTCAGCCGGGGATGAGATATTTTACTCACTTGCGGTAAGCCTTTCGGCCGCTCTGTTTTGCATTTTGCCGGCATATATTTTTGCGCTTGTTTTTGACAGGTCGCGCTACAAATTCCTTTTTCTGGCGTCCGCTTCACTCCCCTTCATTGTTCCTTCCTCAATAACCGGCCTGGCGCTTATAGAAACATGGAACACTCCGGGTCTTATGGCCTTAGTATACAAAAGCCCATATATGCCTGTTCTCGGGATGGCCGCCCGTTTTGCATTCATCCCTGCAATCATCATAACCTTTGCGATTGCCGCCCTTGACAAGGGCTACCTCGAAACCATGCGACTTTATTCACCGGGATTCAGGGCTTCATTTTCCTGCCTGGCCTCGCTGACCTGGAGGGAGTGCGCCGCTTCAGTTCTTATAGTCTTTGCCCTTTCCATGGGTGAATATGGCACCTCACTTCTGATCACTCCTCCCGGATACCAGCTTCTTACAATTAAAATATTCAACTATCTCCATTATGGTGATAATGAAACCGTAGCTTCTCTCTGCCTTTTTGTTATGATTTTCTCACTGTTGGCCGCCGCTGCAGCCGGCAGGCTCCTGTTTTACAACAGCAGGAAATCCGGCCGGAATATTTCCTCTTAAAAAACAATTTCCTCTTAAAAAACTTTATTCAAACAGATTAATTATGGTAAAATAGAAGTGCCCGGACAGATATTACAGTACGGGCTAAAAATGCTTCGGCAGAATGCGCATGGCAGTTTATTATTAAGATGCTGCCAGGTGCAGTGTTTAAGAGCTTTACCTTACAGGCTCCATCCCCCCTGTTTCAGCCTGTCACAGCTGTTGCGACTGTTTGTTTTTATCTTTTATCGGCGCCGAAGCGGCAAGGAGGCTTATATTTTGAACAACCAGAGTGCTGCCGGAGCAGTATATCCGGCAAATACAAAAGAGCTTTTCATTTATATACTTAAGCAGCTCCCTTCACGTCTGAAAAAGGCTTTGCCACGAACCTTGATTTTCGGGCTTCTGGGCTGGCTTCTGCATACCTATCTGCTTGTGGTCGTAAACGAAGGCTTCAGCCCTGATACATGGCTTGGTAAAAATGTGCTTAATGTCAAAGGCAATCTATTAAGTTCCACACTGTTCTGGGCTCTTTTAATAGGCATCTTTCCTCTCATTTTCTCCTTTTTTAAAAAGGGAGGCAACCCTTTTAAGCGAATAGGCGAAATTTTTTCGCTGCCAAAGAAGATAATGTCAAAGAACAAATCCTCAGGGGGCTATTATCTGCCCTATATGCTGATCGCATGCGGCGTCATGCTTTTAATTGACCGTGTATTTTCCGGACTTACGGGCATATTAGCCGGAGGTATCATTATCAACTCTGCAATATCTTTTATCACCGGCAGAGGCGGTATCCTGGTGCAAACCTTAAGGATGGCGGCTAATGACATACAAATATTCATCCTCAGGAAAAAACAGAGCCGGCTTGACAATGAAAGTGTTTATATGATAGTTGGAGCCTCGGGCATGACCCTTCTGGCCGCGGGGATCCTCAAGACTCTGAAGATGCCGGCGTTTGTTACAACAGCAGTAAGCTATGCCTGGATAGTACTCCTGGCAGCTGGAATATTTTTTCTTATCAGGAATGGCAGAGCTCCTAAAACCATCATGCTCCTTGCGGGCTTTTTCGGGATGACATATATCCTGAGGGAATTCGGCATAGTAAATGTTTTTGCTGACGATGGCGGATGGGCTGAAGCAGGTGGCACTTTCAGCGGATGGATCGGCAGCCAGGGCTCAGGAACAGCAGTGGCAAGCGGGATACCCCCAGCCCTGGGGGGAGTTATAGGTTCATATGTTTCCTCTATTATGAGCGGTCTTTTTACAGGTCTGGAGACAACCCTGCCTGGCGTTGCAACAGGAGCTGTACCTCCTGTAGATCTAAGCGGGATCGGCCAGAATATCGGATATAACGGCGAACCCGATCCGGGACAGGTTCCAGCAACAGATTCACAGCCACCGCAGGATCAGCAGCAAAATGAACCTGCCATATCAGATGAAGAAAGACTGCGTATCGAGCAGGAACAGGAACGTATAAGACAAGAACAGGAACGTATACGCCAGGAAGAAGAGAAACTTCGCCAGGAACTGCAGCGAAGAGCTGAAGAGGAAAGAAAACGTCAGGAAGAGATAAAGAGAAAGGCCCTGGAAGATCTGAAAAAAGCTAAGGAAGAAAAAGACAGGCACGACGCCTATGTTGCATCTTTATGTAAAAAGTACAACACTACCCCGGACAAGCTTCGGGATGTGTTGAGACAAAATATAAAGAATTCGCAGGCCGACGCCGATTATTATAATAATAAAGCTGCTGTACTCACCGCGGCCATAACGACAGCACAGGTCGCCGCTACTGCAGCAGATGCGGCCATCGACGGTCTTGCCGAGATAACGGGCCCTGCAGGAAAGACAGTAAGAGCAGTGTATAAAGTTACCAAGGGAGCCGCGTCAACAATGGCAGAGGAAGGCATAAGCGGCACTTCCCTGGCAAAAGGCCTGGTCAAGGGAGGCGCTGACGCGGCCACAGATTATACGCAGAATAAATGGGCTAAAGCAGGACTGACAGTCGCCGGCGAAGCAGTCGGGGGAGCTATTTCCGGCGGCGTAGACGGCTTTAAGAAAGGCCTTGTGGACGGAGTGGTCAACGCCGGGACAAATGTAGTTGTCGACAAAATCGGTGGCGACGGCTTCGGGAATGAAAAGAAGTTTACTTTTGCCGGAGATAAATCATCAATAGAAATAAAACTTAGCAACGGCGATTGGGTCAAAAAAACATACACACAGGACACGGCATATAAATACTTTAAGAAAGTTACAGACCAGCAGGCTACCCAAAGTATGAAAAAATTTGGCGCCAACACAGTGAATGAGACTGTAATCAAGCCTCTCGCCACCACGCCTGTCACCGACGCCATTAAGAATAAAATATAAACCGGAGAGGATACCGCAATGATAAAACTGACAAAAAACGAAATAACATATCTCGCATCAGCCTTTAACAACAGCAGCGCACTAAGCATTTTTAAAAATATTAAGGGAAACCCTGACGGCACCGAATACAAAAAACTTACCGAAAAAGGAGTAATAAAAGCCGATGGGTACAGCCCTGAGGCCCTTTCCATTCTTACGCTGCTTTCCGAGCCTGAAAGATGTTCCAGACTTTTCCTTCAAAACACCTTTGCAATTGTTGAAAAATATACTTACAGAAAGGGAGACAGGCTTATCCTTGCTGAAAACAACGACGGGGAGTTGGTATTCAGCGAGCCTGAGGACTTGTTTGAGGTCACAACAGGACTGGCTGAATATGTGGGTGCCTCAAAGATTTTCAGGACAATGCAAAGTGTTTCGGCAGATTACAATGAGATGGCAGTATTCCTTGCGGCTGTTGATATCTGCAGGAAAAGGAATCTGATGTCCCTGGCCGGCAGCCACAGTGCTTCCAGCTCCGGCTTCTCAGCCGCAGATATCACAGATGAGCTGTCGTCAGCAGATCCCAACGGTATTACAGTTTTATTTCTAAAAAATTACGGGCTTGAAGCACCTTCATCGGACAGAATAGCAGATCTGGCCTCAGGTCTTGTTAAAGACGGCTATTTAGCAAAATCCGCAAATGGCTACCGTATTTCTGACGCATTACAAAAGATATCTGATAATTTCCTGGTTACAGAATCCGTCTCTTTTTGCGAGCTTATGACTCTCAGCGATAAAGACGAGCTGCTCTTCACAGGCAACCTCTTTGTGAACGCAGGCCTGCATGATATCATTTCATTCTATTTTGACGGAGACTCGGCTGAGATGATACCAATCAGCGCAATGCTGATGCTGGAGAAAATCGAGGAGTACATGTCGTGTCCGGTATTGGGATCATCTTCAGCGAATCATCCTCCTGCTCCGGCACCTGTTCCTGCTCCTCCCCCGCCGCAAAGAGCTCAGCATTATTCCTCGCCTCCGCCTCCGGTCCCATCTTCTCCGGCTCCTCAAAAGCAGACTGCAACGTCAAGGGTCCCGGCTGATCCGGGGCTCTGGAATTGTCCTTCGTGCGGCAAACAAAACAAAGGTAACTTCTGCGTTGAATGCGGAACGCGTAAACCCTGATTTATAAACATTGTGGTTAACATATTGACGCCGCAGAAAATGAAAACAGGCCTTCATGAAAGATGCGCTCAGTGAAAAAGCTCATCCTTCATCAGTCTTAGCTCTCTTGGCATTGTACATCAGGCTGTCCACATGGTGCAGGAATTGTTCTATCTCGTGCCTTTCCGGATCAAATATTCCTGCCCCGGCGCTGAAAAACAGCTTATATTTTATGTCGTTCCTGCTGTTGTATTCACTAAAGCCTTTACTGATATTTTGGAGGACCTCGTCAAGCTTGCCCGGAGTATTAACATTTGCTACAATAACAAACTCGTCTCCTCCAAATCTTGCAACAATATCACGTTCTCCAACCGAGTTTTTAATAATCAAAGCTGAGTTGCGGATAGCAGCATCTCCTTCAGCATGTCCAAATTCATCGTTTATGCTTTTCAGCTTATCAAGATCTATAAAAATGACTCCGAACGTTCTGTCACTGTCGTCATCCTTATTTCCGCCTGCGAATCCCTGTTCAGCTTTTACTGATCCTATCCTTCTTAAAATGTAGTAGTCAAAAGAGCTCCTTGTCCAGGTCCCGGTCATTTTGTCCAACTGTACCATCCTTTTTTGTAAAAAGCTGTAGACTATCACAAGAGAAAACGCAGACATGCTCCACATCAGCAATACTCCATAGAAAACTCCCTGAAAAACTGCTCCTGTCAGAGGAAGTATCCCTAAAAAAGCGAGAGGTACAAACTCTTCGCTTATTACACTTTTCCTTTTTCTGATAAGTAATATCAGGGACGCCGGAATATATCCATATATCAACACAGAAGACAGCCAGAAAAGCTCTCCCCTGAAGTATGTATTTGACTGGTCAATATAAAAAATAAATTTGAAAACGGGCGAAAGTAAAACTGCCGCTGCATTAATAATTGCCGGCATGAATATCAGTATTTTATGTTTGAAAGCTATGGGCTTATTTTTTAAATCATTCATCCACCTGTAAATGAAAAGGAACCAGCTGCCTGTGATAATTGGTGCGGCTGTGAAAAGGCATATGTGAAGGATCTGGGAGAGCAGCGCCACCCACCATGGCCCCTGTATCTTGTTTATTACACATGTCGCAGCCTCCACAAGCAGCTCAAGCATAACGATAAAGGATGTCCTCAGAAAAATAGCGTTCAGTCTGTCTCTCCTGTCAAGATTTTTCCCGGCTATTACAAACACCACTGACAGAAGCATGAAAGCAGCTATATTTATGTCTATGCGTAAATATAAATCCATATTCACCGACCTGTCTTAATTTTTCCGCCATCAGCCGTTTGGCAGCACAGCCGCAAAGTCAAACCACCGAAGAGCTACACAGCTGCAAAGTCAAATTGCCGCAGAACCATACAGCTGCAAAGTCACATTACCACACAGCCGCATGGCCGTACACAGTATCATCTTTCTTAATAAAATCCATATTGTACTGATATACTGATTCTTATTATATTCTCTTTCTCTG
>JAQUNY010000038.1 GCA_028717405.1 Eubacteriales bacterium | reverse complement strand
AAAATGGCGAATTCCAGAAGAAAATTTGTTACCGGAAATCATTTTCCCAAGTTTGGGGTGTGGACGTTTTCTTGGACTATTCATGTAATGAAACCAAGGTTAAGCCTATAATTCAGAATGTATCTGAATGAAGAATCTGCATTTGAGTAATATTCTTTTTTATATGAAAAAACAAAAAGTAAATAATATTTTGGCCGAACGAAATATTTATTGAAATGGGAGAGATGTTTTGTTATAATGGAACAAAGAGGTGATGATATGATTATTAGGGAAACATATCTAAAGAGAATCAGGCCGTTTTATCATTCGGATTTAATCAAGGTTTTTACTGGTATCAGGCGTTCGGGTAAATCTGTATTGTTGAAGCAGATAGAAGCAGAATTGATTGATGATGGAGTAGAAGCAAAACATATCATAACAATAAACTTTGAAGATTTGGAGTATGCGTATATTCAAGAGGCAATGGACCTGCATAAATACGTGAAAGAACATACTGAACAAGGGCAAAAGCATTATTTGTTGTTTGATGAGATTCAGAATGTCAATGAATTTGAGAAAGCCATAAATTCATTTAGAGTGACGATGAATTGCAGCATTTTTATCACTGGCTCAAATGGAAAACTCCTTTCGGGAGAACTTGCAACGCATTTGTCAGGCAGATATGTCAGTTTTAGAATTATGCCATTTTCCTTTAAAGAGGTTTGTGAAATCAAAGGATTAACCAGAGCAGAGGTAAACGATGATATCTTTATGGAATATTTGAAGTACGGTGGAATGCCGCAAAGGTTCCTGATGAATTCAGAAACGGAAACGAAGGTTTATCTACATGACTTGTATAATTCAATCGTATTAAAAGATATTGTGCTAAGAAGCAGAATACAGGATGTTACAATACTGAACCGGATTGTTGAATACATGGTACTGAATACATCGCAGGTATTTTCAGCAAAATCGATATCAAAGTTCTTTGAAAGTGATAATAGGAAAATCTCAACTGAAACGATTTATACCTATCTTGACCATATTGTATCATCGCTGATAATTAATAAGGCTGTAAGATACGATATCAGAGGGAAGCGGATTTTGACAAGGTCTGATAAATATTATTTAACAGATACCGGGTTATCAAATATCAATAACCCAGGTTTTAAAACAGAGTTGGGTGCTTTGATTGAGAACATTGTATATAATGAATTGATTCATCGGGGACATGAGGTTTATGTCGGAAAGACAATGAAGGGCGAAATTGATTTTATTGTAAATAATGGCACTGAAAGAATGTATTATCAGGTTGCATATTTATTGTCGGACGAAAAAGTAGTTCAGAGAGAGTTTGGTGCGTTTAATCAGGTGGGTGACAGTTATCCTAAATATGTAATATCGATGGATCGTTATGACTTTTCAAGGGATGGCATAAAGCATTTGAATCTTATTGATTTTTTGTTGGCTTAAAATTATCTGCGGTATTGTTTCCATATGTCGAGTTCATGGGATGATATCCATATCGGCGTTTCAACCTATTAATGTGGATTTATTTCCACATACGAGCGAAGTGTGTAAAATGGTATTGACTTGTTCCCTCATGCGGGAAAGTGAAAAAATACACTCAAGACATCAAGATGAGCTTATCGTTCCACGTGGAGACCGTTGTTTTACTGTCTCGAACTGGGATGTGAGATAGAGTTATTTTCAGTGTGACAAATTGGTATTTAAAGAGGAGTCTTATGAAAGCACTTGTAATAAACTGCAGTCCTGTTAGAACAGGAGCCACATCAAAAATTGTAAGGACCGTTAAAGAACGATTATCCGTCAGATACGATGTCAATTCTGTTTGCATTGACGATTACCAATTTGGGTATTGTAAAGGTTGCAGAAGTTGGATAATTCGAGTTTGTAGACTCGTTTAGCAGGAGGCGCTATTGTGGATATTTTAAGTAGACCTTTGACATTCAAGGTGTTGTCTCGGGGCACTTAGAAACTGTTGTACAATCGAGGATATTCATTAAGTCGTTGCAAATTAGTCAAATGAAATATATCAAATGTGTCAAATAGAATGTTGCAAATCTGTCAAGCGTACGCTATAATATCATAAAAAGAGATAATGGCGGGGAATATGATATGGATTATTTGAAAAGAATAACAGATGAACAGCTACGACTTAAAATGGAAGCTTTTGGTGCTGCTTTGATTATTGGCCCGAAAGGTTGCGGTAAAACAACGACGGCCAAGCAGCAAGCAAAAAGCTATATTGAGTTTCAAGATGAAGACGAACGAGAAAACTATCTGCTTATTGCAAACACACATCCATCGGATTTGTTGAAAGGGTTGAAGCCGCGCCTGTTTGACGAATGGCAGGATGCTCCTAAAATATGGGGAGCAATTAGAAAGAATGTTGATGATTCCGGCGAAGTGGGCCAGTACATACTGACCGGTTCAAGTTCTTCGACAGTGGATACTCCTCATACCGGCACACTCAGAATATCCCGAATGAAAATGTATCCGATGAGTCTTTATGAAAGTAAAGAATCTAATGGGGAAGTATCGCTTCTGGAATTGTTCGAACACCCGGATTCTTTTGAGACATGTAAATCGAATATGTCTATTGATGATATCAAGTTTGCAATATGTCGGGGCGGCTGGCCGGCTGGTCTTAGAGGAAAAGCGGATAAAGCCAAATTAGCGGTAGCAAAAGATTTGTTCAGTCAGACATGTGCAGTGGATATATCGAAAATTGATAATGTGAAAAGAAATACAACTTGGGCAAAAACGATTTTGAAGTCCTATGCCAGAAACTTGTGTACGCTTGCAGACGCGAAAACGATCCTGGCAGATGTTACGGCAACGTGTGATATGTCAAAACAAACATATTATGACTATATTAATGGATTTAAAAAGCTGCTGATTATTGATGACATTGAGGCATGGTGTCCGGCGATACGATCCAAGACATCAATCAGGTCATCAAAGAAAAGAAATGTTGTTGATCCATCCATTGCTGCAGCAGCACTTGGGATTTCTCCCGAATATTTTTCGAGCGATTATAAAACATTGGGATTCTTGTTCGAAAGTCTGTGTATTCGAGATCTTAAGATTTATTCAACTTCCGCCGGAGGAAGTGTTTCATATTATCATGATCGACTGGGACTGGAAGCGGATGCCGTCCTTCATCTGGAAGATGGCAGATATGCATTGATTGAGTTTAAATTAGGACAATCTGAAATTGATGACGGGGCAAGATATCTTTGCGAGATGGAGAGACTGGTTGCTGAGCATAATAAAACAGAAAAACAAGTGCCGATAAGGATGCCGGATTTAAAGCTAATAATTACAGGAACACAGTATGGATATCGCAGAGAGGATGGAGTAGTTGTTATTCCTATTGGTTGCTTGAAGGACTGATTAGGTGCGTTGATATATTTCCAAGAACGCAGACATCAATAATGGGCACTCGAGCCACGTTGAGTGCGTAGTATTGATAACCAGGGGAGAGATGTGAATGGAAATAGAGTGTCAGGAAAGGCTTTTTATAAACCTTTCCTGTATTTATAACAAAAATTGATTGGCATGTGAAAACGTAAATATTGGCTTCTTGGGAGCATGTCCAAATAGGCTAAAATGGGATTGAGATATCAATATTCAGAACTCAGTTCATTGAGTAGATGGAAAGACATTCATAACGACCACTCAACCTATACTTAAACCTTCTAACCTTTGACAAAATGAGGAGAATATGAAACAATATCAGTAATAAGTCCTATTAACGTTTAAGCCCGGTGATGTATTGAAACCGTGAACATATTGAGAATTATGAGCACAGGAGCGGGCTGTCATTAAGAACTTGTCTTTCAGCCTGTTGTGGCTTTGGGGGATGCTTCTGACATCAATGGTCTCCATTCGTAACGGTTTAGCCACTGCAGCCCTTTTTGTTGTCGGTCTTGCTGTGACTTCACACCTGGTTTGGATGGCGAAAGGCAGAAAAAAAGAAGGTAATACATGAAAAGGGTATTCGGAGCAGCTGAAGCCATATTTGATATAGTCTACCTTATGGCCGGGGCATTAATCGGTATTTTGCTCGCTATGGGAGCTGACGGCAATTACCCGCGGTTACTTTCAGGCATCATGGCTTTATTTTTGATTGGCGGCGACTTTTTTCATCTTCTGCCGAGAATAAAAGCGGTTATCAGCGGGGATGAGGAGAAGTCAAGGCCCTCTATAGGCAGAGGAAAGCAGATTTCCTCCATTACAATGACGATATTTTATTTATTTCTGTGGCATATCGGTCTGCTTGCTTTTTCACCGCAAAACGTCTCCGGATTTTCTTATACCATTTACTTGCTTGCGATCGTACGCATAGCATTATGCCTTCTGCCTCAAAATAAGTGGGAAGAGCGTTATCCGCCTGTCAGATGGGGTGTTTTGCGCAATATCCCGTTTTTCCTGATTGGGATAATGGTCGCAGCGCTTTATTTTTTCTGCGGGAATCCATGGGAAGCCCCCGGCATGGTTTGGATTGCCGTTATTCTCAGCTTTCTGTTTTATTTTCCGGTGGTGCTGTGGGTGAACAAAAATCCGAAAATCGGCATGCTTATGTTGCCTAAAACGCTTGTTTACCTGTGGTTATTAACAATATTCCTCACTCTATAGGATACCCGTTTCAAATACTTCAATATATCATATCAGGGAAGAAAGGAGCATTATAATGAAAGAGTACAAGAAACTGACAAACGAAGTTGGAGCACCTGTAGCGGACAATGAAAACGCCATAACTGCAGGCTCTCGTGGCCCGGTTGTAATGCAGGATGTGTGGCTGATGGAGAAGATGGCACATTTTAACCGGGAAGTGATACCTGAAAGACGTATGCATGCCAAAGGCTGGGGAGCATATGGAAAGCTGAAGGTGACACACAATATATCTAAGTATACAAAAGCTAAGGTGCTTCAGCCCGGTGCCGAAACCGACCTGTTTATTCGTTTCTCAACTGTTGCCGGGGAACGTGGTGCAGCGGACTGCGAGCGTGATATTCGCGGTGTTGCGGTAAAATTTTATACAGAGGAAGGCAATTGGGACCTGGTTGGTAATAATACACCGACATTTTTCATCCGTGATGTACATAATTTCGCCGACCTGAACCGTGCGGTCAAGCGCGATCCCCGGACCGGCCGTCGTTCTGCGCAGAACAACTGGGATTTCTGGACACTCCTTCCTGAGTGTTTCCATCAGATCACTGTAGTGATGAGTGACAGAGGTATTCCGGCTTCATTCCGACATATGCACTTCTTTGGTGAACATACCTTCTCCTTCTACAACAAAAAGAATGAGAGAGTATGGTGCAAATTCCATTTCAAAACACAGCAGGGTATCAAAAATTTATCGAATGAAGAGGCGGCGAAGATCAACGGCATGGACCGCGAGTACCACGGAAAGGATCTCTTTGACTCTATAGAAAGAGGTGACTTCCCGAAATGGACCATGTATGTACAGATCATGACTGAGGAACAAGCACAAAAACACTATGAGAATCCCTTCGACATAACAAAAATCTGGCGGCACGCCGAATACCCCCTGGTCGAGGTCGGAGTTCTTGAACTGAACCGTAATCCGGAGAATTATTTCGCCGAAGTGGAACAGGCTGCGTTTACTCCGGCGCATGTTGTCCCGGGGATCGGATTCAGTCCCGACCGTTTTCTGCAAGGCAGGCTTTTCTCATATGGAGATGCTCACCGTTACCGTCTGGGGGTCAACTATAACCTGATACCGGTAAACCGGGCGAAAGTCCCTGTCAGTGATTACCATCGTGACGGAGCAATGCGTGTTGACGGCAACTATGGCAGCGCACCGGCCTATACGCCTAACAGCTATGGAGTATGGACAGCACGTCCGGAGGTAATGGAGCCTCCGCTGGAGCTTGATGGCGCAATGTACCGCTATGATCCCAAAGATGATCCGACAGATGATTGCTTTCGTGCAGGGGGAAATCTGTGGCGTGTGATGACGGAAGACAAAAAACAGATCTTAATTAAGAATACTGCGGCTGACATGGCTTCAGTCACGGTTAATATTAAATACCGTCATGCGGCACATTGTTATCTGGCTGATCCCGAATATGGCAAACGCTTTGCAAAAGCCGCCGGTCTGGATTTTAAAAAGGTGAAAGAGCTTTCGAAGCTGAATAATGATTCTCTGAATAAAGCAACGCTTTTGGAAAAAATGCAGGGTTAAGGCAGGGCTGAAGGCGGGGCAGAGCGGCCTGAGTCAAAAGAAAAGGCTGGAGTGAATTATCTGACATAAAGGAAGTGGACTGATTGAAGCAACAGAGAGATACAAAACAGCGCAGGCTGGTTTTGGATATTGTTTGTGCGCACAGTGACCATCCCAGTGCAGATCAGATTTATCTCGATGTAAGGATGGCAGACAAAAAAATCAGCAGGGGGACTGTTTACCGCAATCTGAAAGTACTGGTGCGCCAGGGGCAAATACTGCATGTCAGGCTGCCGACTACTGATCGTTATGAATCACGCACGGATATGCACTATCACCTTTTATGTGTTGACTGTGGTGCAATTTGTGATATACCGCTGCTTTATAACGAGAAACTTGACAAACAGGCAAGTTTGAAAACCGGGTACATAATAAAGAGACACCGGACGATTTTTGAAGGAGTATGCCCTTCCTGCAGCACAATGAAAGAACAGTAAAGAAAGACAGATACTGTGGGGTCAGACCGCACGGAAAAGTATAACAGTAACTTTATATCGAGATTTTAACAAACCCAATTTTTTGTTTGTTTTCATCTTATCAGGAAAGATGCAGATAAGGCAGATGGGAATATGGGGGTTGTCTACTGTAAAATTACAGGAGTGAAAAGATAAAAAGTAATTAATGTAAAAGAGAACAGGAATGATAATACGGACGGAAACGATATTATGAAAATTGATTCAGGAAGAAGGCTGTTTGCGTTAAGAGAAATATACACGGCAGTTTATAATGCGATGCGTTCTGTACCATATATGTCAAAAGCCAGGAAAAATGGCGAGCTTAGTCCTGAATTTATTGAACGAATCATGCTTGCCGTAACTGAGGTCAATGGTTGTGAGATGTGTTCATATGCACACACAAAAATGGCTTTAGAAGCAGGAATGAGTAATAAAGAGATTCAAAACATGCTTTCGGGAATTATAACAGAAATACCTTCAAATGAGATCCAGGCTGTTATGTTTGCGCAGCATTATGCGGATAGCAGGGGTAAGCCTGCAAAGGAGACATGGGAACGGATATCGGAAAGCTATGGGTTGTCTATGGCATATGGTATTCTTGGAGCCATCAGGATAATTATGATGGGGAATGCATATGGAATCCCATGGGGTTCATTTGCCGGCCGATTTAAAGGCAAACCGGACAAAAGAAGTACTTTATTATATGAAGTTGAGGTAATAATCCTGGGAAGTATTCTCATCCCTTTTGCAATGTTACATTCTATAATAGCTAATTTAATGCGATTAAAAATAATTACTTTTTGAGTCTGAACTTTTTTCAACGTGTCCGGATTGGAAGGCTCATACTCATATGGTATGATATTCAGATGCTCTGGCATAAGATTGATTGGCGTAATAATCATAAGACTGGATGGCGAAAAAGGAGGTATTCAGATTTGTATAATTGGGAAAATGTGACTGGTTTTTTTACAGAAGAGGGCAGGCATTATAAGAATACCTATATGGAAATTAATGAGGTATATGATGGGAAAATAGAAGTGAGTTTATTTTCTTCAAAAGAGGGATTATATGAAATATACTTTTCATATGGCAAATTATACGGAATTATTTATGTGGATGCGGAAAAGGCTGATTCAAAACGTGAAGATGTAAAAATCGAACTTGCACAAGAATATCAGACCCATAAGGAGCCAACAAAAAAATTTATAAAAGCGTTTTGTGAAAAACATAAAGTGTGTATGCCAAGTGACATCCTATTTGATGCATCGGCTCTGTTTGATTTCTGATATAGTTAGATATAGTTATATGAAGGGATTTTCGGGAAACAGTTGATGTAATAATTATATATAATATAAGCAGGCTGGAAAGGATGGATATCTGGATATGGGAAACAGCAACAGCAATGAAAACAGTGTGCTCGGTAAAAGCAGGGAATGGTTTAAGACAGCCGGATACGGAATGATGATACACTGGGGGCTCTACTCGCTTCCGGCAGGTGAATGGAAAGGCCGGCGTATGAATGTGATCGGCGAGTGGGCGCAGTCATACTTCAGGATACCGCACAGCGAGTACGGCAGGCTGGCGGGAATATTTGATCCGATATTGTTTGATGCCGATGAATGGGTGCGTGTGGCAAAGGAAAGCGGGATGAAGTATTTCGTCATAACGAGCAAGCATCATGATGGGTTTGCATTGTTCCATTCGAAGGTCGATAAGTACAACCTTTACGACGCGACGCCTTTCAAAAGGGATGCGATTGCGGAGATAGCCGAGGCATGCCATAAGTATGGAATAAAACTCGGACTTTATTATTCGCAGGATCTGGACTGGCATGAACCGGATGGCGGCGGCTATACTGCTGCGGACAGGAATTGCGGCGTAATGAGCTGGACAAATGACTGGGACTACCCGGACAACAGTGTAAAAAAATACAGCAATTGCTTTGAAAATAAAATCAAACCGCAGGTAAAAGAGATACTTACAAATTATGGAGAGCTATGTCTGATATGGTTTGACACACCGCGCACAATATCGCCGGAACAGAGCAGGGAGCTCTACGACATGGTCAAGTCCTATCAGCCTGGATGCCTTGTGAATTCGCGGATTGGCAATGGGTTGGGCGACTACAGGTCTATGGGCGACAATCAGATTCCTGACGAATATATGAAAGACGGGCTGTTTGAATCACCGGCAACACTCAATGACACATGGGGCTACAAATCTTTCGATAACAACTGGAAAACACCTGAAAAGGTCATCAGCTTGCGGAAGCATCTTAATGAGCGGGGAATAAATTATCTGCTGAATGTTGGGCCTGATTATCTTGGCCGTATCCCGGCGCCGGCTCAGGAAATTTTGAGAAAGGCTGCCGAAGACAACGGCTGTAGATTATGAAACCCTATTTTATGAACGGGATATTACCTTATACAGGAGGATTGGACTTTTCTTTTTTACTGGATCCGCCGGCCGGGAAATATGGCTTTGTCTGTAATAAAGATGGCCATATTGCATTTGAGGATGGAAGGAGGATCCGCTTTTTCGGCTGCGATTTATGTTTTGGAGCGGTTATGCCTGAAAAGGTGACCGGTGAAATAATGGCTCAACGGATGGCAGGCGCGGGAATAAACATTGTGCGTTTTCACTTTGCTGATGCCAATTCTGAAAAAGGATCACTCATAGATTTTAAGAAGGGTAACACTCGGACACTCAGTGAAGAAAGCCTGGACCGCCTTGATTATTTTGTGTTTCAGCTGAAAAAACGTGGCATATACATACACATGGACCTGTTTGTTGGCCGTGGGTTTCTTCCCGGAGATGAACTGGATCATAGTGATGAAATGGAGCAGAGCAAACCTTTAAAAAACTGCCAGATGTTCAACCGCAGGTTGATCGAGCTTCAGAAGGAATATGCGGAGCTTTATCTGACACATCTTAATCCATATACAGGTTTGCGCTATGTAGACGAGCCGGCTGTGGCCGTTATACAGATGGTTAATGAAAACAGCATCTTTTGGCTTGCCCTGCCGGATGCATACCCATCCTACATGCTGGAAAAAGATCTGCGCTGGAATCAGTGGTTATGTGAAAAATATGGCACAATTTCCAGACTGAAAGATGCATGGACCAACAAAAACGGGGAATGCGCGCTGAACGATGATGAAAATCCACTTCTGGGCACTGTGAAGCATTTCAGGATCGGGAGCTGGTCAGAAGTTCCTCAGAAATGGGATGACCCTTACAGCAGCACGATGGGAGCTGCAAGATATGCAGATTATATGCGTTTCCTGAGCGATTTGCAGGATGATTATATTTCGGAAATGACTGCACACCTGAGAAAGCTCGGAGTCAAATGCCTTATCAATTGTTCCAATCACAGTAAAGGGGCTGCGGAGCTCCGCTGTATGACTAAAACCGATGTGACCGAGAATAATAATTACTGGAATCATCCTGAGAAAAAACCGAGCCGTTTTCACAAATATGAAATGGTAGCCTGTGACCCAAGGCTTTATCCTGCAAAACACCACTGGGCAGCGAATATGATAATGCGCCTTTGTTCTGCGACAGTCTGTGGCAAACCTTTTGTTGTAACTGAATTCAATAATTGTTACGGGACTGATTTTAAAGCAGAAACAATGCTTATGATGGCTGCTTACGCAAGTTTGCAGGATTGGGACGGAATGTTGTTTCACGCATACAGCCATACGGGAAATATGACAGAAATGCAAGCAGAATTTTTGACAGGTCCTTTTGATTTATATAATGATCCATCAGTTTTTGGTATGGCAGGCGTAGCATCCGCAATTTTCCAACTAAAGCTGGTCAGGCCTGCAGAAAATTCCGTGGATATCGTCCACAGCATTCAGGACGTACTTCTGCCGCATCAGAATTGGGCGTTGCATTTCGGGACTATCCCGTTTATTTCAAAACTCAGGTGCAAATTTTCTGACAATGGGGCCTACGATGGTTTTGCTGATATTGCCGTATCAGCGGGGTCAACGCCTTCCATGGACCTTACAGGGGCTGCACATTCCATCGTATATGCACGAAGCCCCTACAGCGATACTGCCCAGAAAACACATGAAATTGATATTTACCTTGATAAGCACATAAAACCAGATGCAGTCGATCTCATTGTGGACCTTAATGATACCGGGAAGACAAATATAGGCAAAATCAGTTCGTCATGTGCCGTTATTACAGATACATCTGTTTTTGACCGGGATTCGCTAAACTACAGCAGGATTTATGACAAATGTGCCAAAGCATTTGGCGTTCTTACTGCCGACAGGGGATTGCAGAACCTGGATTCACTTGTATCTGATACCGGGGAATTGTGTTTTGACCATAAAAACGCACTTTTTACAATAGGCACGCCTTTTGTAAAATCAATTTGCGGCTATATAAGCGGAGTCAGGGCTGTAGCGGGGATGAAAACAGAAATCAAAAACAAGAAAGCGGCGGTAACTTTATTGTCGAAGGACAGACAGCCGATTTGCAGGTCAGGACATTTAGTACTTACCGCTTTAGGGAGCATGACCAATTCCAATAGAGTATGGAAGGGTGAAATACTGATCGATAATGGCAGCGGGCCTTTGCTGATAGATCAGATAGAGGGCAGTGTTGAATTCGAGTCGATTTTCAGCAGATGTGAGGCATATGCTTTGGCCCCGGAAGGGAGCCGCCTGATGCAGGCGCCTGTGAGCAAGACGCCCGACGGGTTCAGGCTGACGCTGGTTTCACCGGAAGGAAGCGCTGCCATGGCTTATGAAATAATTTTAAATGAATAAAAATAGCGGAAATTTAAATGAATAAAAATAGCGGAATTAAAAAAACAACCAGGAGCAGCCTGAAAAATATTGCCGGCTGGATCGGTGTGGGTATTACGCTGACTATTTCCGGCATATGGGCATATTGGGGAGCCATAGAAAATTTCCACGAAGGATGGTACTCTGAATCGCTTTGGGCAAACATTGGTATGATGTTGTTTCAGTATTTGCTGTTTACCTTTATTTTTGTAATACTGGCAGTAATTGCTCTGAAATGGAGAAAAATCGGTCTGTTTTTACATATTGCTGTGGCAGGTTTCTGCATCTGGTTTTTTTCAGGAGCCAGTTTCAGTGTTCTTGGATTGTTGATTGTGATGCCGATCATCGGCCTTGGTTTGATTTATTTTTTCGGTGAACCCAAACCCAAAAAGTGGGCTTATGGATTACTGGTATGTGTTCCGCTTATTATTATCATTTCAGTTTCTGTTCCGTCAGGTATTAAAGTGTCACGGAGGATGAACGACAATGATTTTGGACCACGGTTGATAGA
>JAQUNY010000037.1 GCA_028717405.1 Eubacteriales bacterium | reverse complement strand
ATACAGAACAGCAAAAACTGGACAATATGAGAAGGGAATTTGTGGGAAATGTTTCTCATGAGCTCAATACGCCTCTTACCTGTATTAAGAGCTACAGCGAGACTTTACTTGACGGCGCCCTTGAAGACAAAGAAACGGCAGAGCGCTTTATAGGTGTTATACACAGCGAATCGGACAGAATGACAAGACTGGTCAGGGACCTCCTGCTGCTCTCCAGTATCGATAACCAGAAAAGTATTGAAAACGGTAAAATCAGGCTGAAACTTGAAAAAGTCGACTTAGGAAAGCTGGTTCGCAGCTGCATTGAAAAGATTGGCATAGAAGCCAGCAATAAAGAACTCAGTATTGAGAACTATACGATGGGCACCATACCTGAAATTACTGCAGATAAAGACAAGCTTGAGCAGGTGGTGTTCAACCTGCTGAGCAATGCGTATAAATACACTCCGCGGGGAGGAAAAGTAACCGTACATGTCGGAACATTGTACAATTCCGTTTATCTGAAAGTGTCAGATACGGGCGTAGGTATCCCCGAAAGCGACCTTCCGCATGTTTTTGAAAGGTTTTACAGGGTAGACAAAGCGCGCTCAAGAGAAATGGGAGGAACAGGCCTGGGGCTGGCGATAGCAAGGGAAATCGCCGAGGCTCACGGAGGGGAGATCACGATCAGCAGTACAAGGGAAAAGGGAACGAATGTCACAGTCAAGCTGCCTGTAAAGCAATCTTAAAAGCGTCGTAATACTGCTGTAATATACATATTGTATAATGATGTTGGCGGAATGGTAAACAGATGAAATCGTACAAAAAAAGGCAGCTGTGCATGTGGCAGCGGAGCAGTCTGCCGGGAGAAAAACTGATGGTCAGGAAAATTTTATCGTTGATATTGGTTGCTTTATTGTGTCTGGGGTTTGCAACCCCAGCTTTTGCCACCGGCGATTCCACCGGCGATTCTACTGGCGACGAGGAGATCCTGCCCGAGATATTCTACGACAAAAGTATCAAGTCGACTGAGCAATTCCTTGTAAAAATAACTCGTCCGGAAGGCGACGAGTCAACGATATACAAAACGTACCTGATATGCGGCAGCGCACTTCAGGACGGATTGACGATACAGCTTCTGGTTGAAAACAAAGACGGTGTATTTGAAAAATATGTGTTGAATGACGAGAGTGGCGAAAGCTCCTGGAGTGTCAATGCGTATAGTTATTTCCAGAAGGAAGTAGCACTTAAGGAAGGGGCAAACAGGATCAGAGTTGTTGTTTATAAGACCGCAGAGATAGAAGAGCCAAAGCTTTCTGTGAATTTGCAGCTAAATGACTTCACTGTTACGCTGCTTCCGCAAAACCTGATTGATTATCTGAACAGGGGCCTTATATTAAAGCTGGGCGATTTACTGAGGTCTTTATTCATAAGGTAGGATAGGACAGGGTAAGCCACTTGATTAAACAAAAGTTCGAGACTGTCAGGTCCTTTTTGTTGTTGGCATTGATATTGTTGAGTATTTTTCAGGCAGGGATCCTCCTGGTTTACCAGAACAGCGGATATCCTGCCGGTTTTATGTCCGCAATTTTTCCGGGGAGATCAAACCAGTACTCATTTGACATGAATGAAGCGAAGGATGTTATACGTAAACCGTCTGTGGTTGCGGCATCTGAGGGCAAATACGGGCCAAGGTGGATAGTTGACAGAGAAACGCCCTGGTACGAAGAGTTGTGCCGTGAGTTCTCATATTATATGGCGAAGGTATTGTCAGGAGCTTCCCGGAATGAGGAGAGCAGACAATATTCGGCGCAGGAATGGTATAATTGCGCCGTATCAAAAAAAGCATTTCTGTTCAGCTATGTGAAAAATGTGGACATGGAGCTTTTCACATGGCTTTTTGGCATACAGGGACAAGGCGGAGGGACAGGATTTACAGGAATATTCAAAGCAGCTCTGCTATATGAAGAGAGTCCCAATGATAATGAAATGGTCGTTTGTATAACTGACGGGGTCATAATACAGAAGCATATAATCAGGACCGGTAATCTGGACAGAAAAGAGCTGTCGGAGATCATTGGAAGCTTATCAGGTAATATGCGCAGCAGGACATACGGGGCTATAGGCGATTATTTTTCCGGTACTGCTACCAGCCCGGACATACTGTATATATATTCCTTCAGCATGATAAAAGACAGCATGGCAGGCTTCTATGATCTGCAATGCAGAGTCCCGCAGGAGGTTATTGCGGCGGATCCATATGATGTCGCAGACAGGAATGCCGTAGCAATGGCGATGCTTGGCAACGAGAGCTATGAGTCGGATGCAGGCGGGGATGGCAGCATCGTTTTTGTCAATCTTAACAATATTTACAGAATTAATGAGGATGGTATGCTCCAATACAGATATAAGCCTTCAGGCGGCAGCCTGCCGAAAGGAAATGCCGGTGAAGCTTTTGCGGAGGCTTTGGGGTTTATATATAAGTATGGGAGGATCAGGCTGACAGGCGATGCAGATATCGTTTTGACAGGTATGGAGGAGACGGACGGCTCATATGAATTTTATTTCGACTATTACTATAAGGAGCATCCCATAATTACCGACTATAGTACGACAGCCGGCGGCGGAGGGACGGGGACGGTCACAAGTTATGGGCATGCTATAACGATTGAAGCCGCGGGAGGCAGAGTGATATCAGCAGACTGGCTGATACGGCGTTTTAGCAGGGATAATGAAATCCTGCGCAACTATGATTTTATAAGGGCACATGAGATGATGGTGAATGTTTTTCGAAATGACGGGATGCTGGATGTTGTGGGGGGGGAAGATTTTTCAGTCAGCGGCGCAGGCATCGGATACAGGATAACCGAGGGGATGAAGAAAACACAGCTGCTTGTGCCGGTGTGGATCTTCAGGACCAATGTGGAAGGTTACAGACAGATTGTCCTTGAAATGCAATAACTGCTGATTTAAGGGGAAGAGAGGCTCAATGGACTGGTCAAAGGTAAAAAGTATCCTTATATATATGTTTGTGGCGCTTAATATAGTGTTGTTTGTCAATATAATTATTGCTTCCGGGTCAAACAGGGTATCCCGTGCCATATTGAGCAATACTGCCGCGATCCTTGAGGCGAAAGGAGCGGTCCTTGAATGTAAGATACCTGATAACGCAGGGGAAGCGGGAGTCCCGGAATATAAGGATAGTAAGGCTGACCTGTCTGTAATAATAAAGCTGCTGATACCTGACGCGGTGGTCGAAGGCGGCGGGGATGAGTCTTCCTCTGCAGTTCCGCCTGTTATTTCGCCTGATGGCAATGCAAAAGTCACATTTATTAACGGCAGCGGTTTTTTATATGAGAGTACCGGAAATGAGCGCGAAGCAGGACGGCCGCTATCCCCCGGAGACCTTGAAAAGGCGGTAAGGCAGCTGTTCAAAAAGGCTGGTATTCCGGTTTCAGATTTTATAACCGATTTTGCGGGAGTATATGAGGGCAGAAATACCAGCTTTATCAGGCTAGTTAAAAAATACAGGACGGTACTGCTTTTTGATGCCCGTATAGAAGCTGAGGCTGATGAAGAAGGCATTGTGAAACTGAGATTTAATGACAGGGAGATACAGAGGTTCACAGACCTGAAACCAATAATCCCGGCATATCAGATATTGCTGAAATATTTTGCTGTCGAGGGCGCTGTTATCAAAGGTATAGATTTCGGCTATAAAATGTATAAAATCGATCCGGAGGCGCAGGGATATGACGTGCCTGTCTGGAGGATAGCGACGGACGCCGGCAATGCGAGGTATTTCAGGGCATACAGCGGGGAAGAGATGGCCGAGGCTGATGTTGAAGCAGATGTGGAAGCAGGCACGGATGCGGATGCCGGTGCGGATAATGGTATGAAGGTTAATCTCAGTGCTGATGCAGATATAGATGCCTATGCCGATGCAGGTACGAATGCCATGGAATAACAGAAGCTATCAGAGAAACTGTACTACTTTATTTTATATTTGTTTTTATATACCTTATGAAATACAGCTGTTCCTATTTTTCTGCCGAAAGCGTCGGCGTCACGCTCGACAAGCTGAGCAGAATAGCGTGTGTAGTCTGAGGTGGAGTTAGTATAATTATCGTAGTTCCAGCGAATCAAATTTTTATATTCCTCACCACCGCCAAGGTCGGCGTTGCCAAAAATCAGGTTGTCGGGATCCTGCGCAACGTGCCGGACTTCATGTGCCAATACCTTTATTATTTTAAAAGGATTATCGAAGATAACAGAATTTGTGTTTATTGTGATTTTCCCTGTCTTTTCATTCCATGAACCACAATTATATGTATCACTTCTTTGTTCCAGATTTACTGAGAAATGTTTTGCTTTCACTCCTGCCGCATCCGCCAGGATATCGGCAAGGGCTGCAAGCGACTTTTCTTTCTGCACAGTTGTCAGGGCTTTCCAGCCATCCGGGGTAAAATGATCAGTATAACCCTCGCCGAGGTTGTCCATCAGGTTTTCAATCTTCTCGATTGCGTTGCTGTAGTCACATGTAGGCTGCGTGAATATTTTTACATTTTCGTCGAGCGATTTGGGATCGGCGTTAAAAAGAGACTGAGGTATGCCTTTCCCGTATTTATTGCCTGCATTGTCGGTCTGGTAGAGGACCCATTTACCATTTTCGTTGTGCCATTTCAAACTTTCCGCATTATAGTCCATCACCTCAGGTATCGGCGGTGGTTTGGGCAGTGCGCCGCCGCCAAAAAAAGCGCCCAGAAATGCTGAAAAACCTGGAGGAAAGCTCATGGCGACAGCCTGGCTGCGCCCTTCGCTGTCCCACCAGGACTTGAATGTGGCGCCTGCCTCTTTCCAACCGCCGTCATCGGCGAACACACCCGAAACCTTCAGGATGACCGCCTGAAATGCTATGAATGCGCCCAGCCAGACGAGGGCGGAAGGCGAAACCCTTTTTTTCACGATTACAATAATCAAGCCCGCAACACTTAGACCAATAATGGCAATTTTGCCCCAGAGCAGCTGTGAAAATGAAGCGGCTAATATCATCCCAAGGGTCAGCCCGAAAATAAACACCGCCACGGGGCTATGGTTCACATTTTTATTTCGCAGGAACAGGCGTTTGATGTCCGACCATCCAGTCGACAGTACGAGGAACCACATGCCCTGGGCGCCTGACGTTATAGAGAGGAAAAGGGCCAGGGCGCCTATTGTGATGACATAGTTACTTTTTATAAGAAAAGAGATGGCAACAGAAAGGAGTATCCCTGTCAAATAGGATGGCAATGAATATTTTCCGGCTTTTCGCAGGTTTGATATTACCCAGTCGGGAGTGCTGACGAAATCGGCGAATAATCTGCGGAAACCGCCATAAAATATCCTGCCCGCGAACGATGAAAGCAGAAAGGCGGCTATGCTCCAGAAGACAAGGGATTGCGACCTGGTTTCGTCAAAAGCTATCAGCCTGTAAAAAGGGAGGGATGGTTCCGGCCGGAAGCCGTCATTCCTGAAGACAACCAGCCAGGTATGCAATATGAATACAGCGGCAAATGAAAGTACTGCTCTGAGGACAGTCCAAAGAACTTGTTTTGGTATACTTCGGATAAAGCCCCTGATCATAAAACCGGCAAGCCCCATAAGGGTCAATGGTCTTTCGGGAGGATTCACTGTAACTTTACCGTCCGGCTGAGGCACAGATGGCATCTTTGCAACACCTCGTTTCCGGTACTAAATTTTGCTGGCTGGAAACCAGCATAAAACGATACCTGAACAAAAGCCTGTTCTGAGGGCAGGACTATAGCCCGGTTTTTGAGCCGCACACGCCGCAATAGGCAATATTTTTAAAAAGCTTTGTTCCGCAGACAGGGCATTCGGGGTATTTTGCAGCTGCTGGGACAGAGTAGTTAACATACCTGCCGTCGGGCTCCTTCACATATATACCGTCTTCGATCATCTTTTCAAGCATCCCCAAAGCCTCTTCATAATGAGTTATCAAGGCCGCTCCAAGCAGGAATGCACTGGTGGGTTCCTGAAGAAAGTCTTCCATAAGCGAGGCAACGGTATATCCGTCTCTTAGAGGACGAAGCAGGGCAGCAGGGGTTTTCCCTGTATCAGGATCAAATTTCGGCGCTCCCATTCTTGCGAATTCCACCATATCTGCGGCAAGCATCGGGACCCATGACATCCTTTGAGCCGCGTCCATTATGCCGTCTTCAGGATATCCAAGCTGCTTGAGTGCTGCCGTTATGGCTTCCATGGGCATTTCCGGGATATTGGGCTGATTCTGTTTCTGAGGCATCTCTTTTCTCCTTATATATCGGCTGGATTTTTTACAATAACGGCCAGGCAATATTTAAATCCTGTCAAATAAAATCCTGTTAAATAAAGTTTTCCTGTTTTCCTACTCTATTTTATACTTGTTTTTCATCGCCTGCTGCAGTATTGTTGTTCCTATTCTTCTGCCAAAACCGTCGGCGTCGCGCTCAAGAAGCTGGCCGGAATAGCGTGTAAAGTCTGTGCCTGACGTCACATAGTTGTCGTTGTTCCAGGTCATAAGATCCCTGTAGTCCTTGCCGCCTCCAAGGTCGGCCTTGGGATCTTCCTGGGCGGCGTGCCGCATCTCGTGTGCCAATGTCTTTATTGTTTTTAATGGATTGTCGAAATTGTTTGAATTCCGGTTCAGTTCAATGGTCCTTGTGTTTGGATCCCAGGCGCCGTTTGAGCCTTTGTTGTTTTCATAAACCAGCTTGACTTTTATTGTTTTCGGATCCACACCGGCCACGTCGGCTATCATTTCCGATAGCGCGGAGAGTGTTTTTTCTTTCTGATCCAGTGTAAGGGCTTTCCAGCCGTCCGAGGTGAAATGGTTGGTGTAACCCTCTCCGAGATTGCTCATCATGCTCTCCATTTTTTCTGCGGAACTGTTGTAATCACAAGTGGGTTGATTGAATATCCTTATCTGGTTGCCGAGTAATTCGGGATCGGCACTGAAAAGTGACTGAGGGAGACCTTTCCCGTGTTTGTTACCGGCTTTGTCGGTCTGGTAAAGCACCCATTTGCCGTCTTCATTATGCCATTTCCAGTTTTGTACATTATAGTCCATGACCTCAGGTATTGGTGGCGGCTTGGGGAGTCCCCCTCCGCCGAACAGGGCTCCGAGAAGGGCTGAAAGCCCGGGAGGAACGCTCATGCCTACTGCCTGGTCACGCCCTGCGCTGTTCCACCAGGACCAGAAGCTGGAACCTGCCTCACTCCAGCCGCCATCATCGGCATACACACCTGAAACCCGTAGCATGAAGGCCTGAAAGGCCATGAGTGCGCCCAACCAGATAAGAGTAGAAGGTGATACCTTTTTTTTCATGACAAGAAGCACAAAACCTGCAACACATAAGACAATGATTACTATTTTGACCCAAAGCACCTGTGAAAAAGATGCGGCGATTATCATGCCCAGTGCCAGACCGAAGGTGATTACTGCGACAGGCCCGTGGTTTATGTCTTTATTTCGCAGGAACAGGCGTTTTATGTCCGACCATCCTGTTGACAGGACGAGAAACCACATACCCTGTGCGCCTGACGTTATTGAGAGGAAAAGGGCTATGGCACTCACTGCCATAACATAGTTGCTTTTCAGAAAGAATGATGCGGCAATGGACAGAATGATCCCTGTAAGAAAGGCCGGTAACGAATACCTGCCGCTTTTTCGCAGATTAGTTATTACCCAGTCGGGAGTGCTTACAAAATCGGCGAATAATTTGCGGAAGCCGCCATAAAAAATCCTGCCGGCAAATGACGAAAGCAGAAAAGCGGCTATACTCCAGAATGCAACTGATTGTGTCTTTGTGTCCGTGAAAGCTATCAGCCTGTAGTATGATTTTGAGGCATCCGGCCAGAAACCGTCGTTTTTATATACAACAAGCCAGGTGTGCACTATGAATACGACGACGAATGAAAGTACTGCCCTGAGGATAGTCCATAAAATTTGTTTCGGGATACTTTTGAAAAAGCCTTTAATCATGAAGCCTGCAAGGCCTATAAGGGTCAGGGGCTTTTCAGGAGGATTTCCGGCAGCTGTATTGGCTGGCTGAGGCACAGATGACATTTTCGTAACACCCCGTTCTATGATGTAATATTGATTGAAAACCGGCATAATGCCTTTCGTTATTATTCTATAATATCGTATTTCGGAATACAATATATAATGGTATACTAACAGATGTAATGAATTAAATATTTTTTAATGAATATCAGAGGTGGGATTTTTTTGCCTGAAAGATTTCTTATAGATGGCGGAAGGCCTTTAAGAGGAAGAGTTCAGATCAGTGGCTCAAAGAATTCGGCGGTTGCTGTCATACCGGCCGCGCTTATGCTTGACGGATGCTGCGTTATTGAAAATGTGCCGGATATAAGCGATGTCAGGGTCCTGGTGGAAGTGCTGAAAAAGCTGGGTGCTACAGCAGAATATAAAGACAGGAACACGATTGGCATCGACCCGGCAGGCGTTGTTTCACATACAGCGGATTATGAGATGGTAAGCAGATTGAGGGCTTCGTATTACCTTATAGGTTCACTGCTTGCACGTTTTGGTAAGGCGGAGGTTGAATTCCCGGGCGGATGTGATTTCGGATTCAGGCCTATTGACCAGCACATAAAGGGATTCAAGGCGATGGGAGCCGACATAGAGGTCAAGGGAGGGCTGATCAGGGCCGGTACGACCAATGGTAAGCTGAAAGGCGCGCAGATATATCTGGATGTCGTCAGTGTGGGGGCGACCATAAATCTGATGCTGGCAGCCGTTAAGGCGCAGGGGATGACAATCATAGAAAATGCTGCCAAAGAGCCGCATGTTGTTGACACTGCAAATTTTCTGAATGCGATGGGTGCGGATATCAAGGGGGCAGGGACAGATACCATAAAAATCAGAGGTGTTGAAAAACTCCCGGCCGGTACGGCACACTGTATCATTCCGGATATGATCGAGACAGGTACGTTTATGATTGCGGCGGCGGCGACGAATGGAGATGTAACCGCAGAAAGTGTTATACCGAAGCATATGGATTCGCTGACAGCCAAGCTGCGCGAGATGAATATTAATGTGGTCGAGGGGGACGACTGGATAAGGGTGGCCGGATTTGCCGGGGAGGAGAAATGTTTATCCAAGGTGAGTATTAAAACGCTTCCATATCCGGGATTTCCAACTGACCTGCATCCACAGATGACGGTCCTGCTTTGCGGCGTAGAGGGACTGAGCACAATAACGGAAAATATCTGGGATCTCAGGTTCCAGTATGTAGACGAATTAAAGCGGATGGGTGCCAAAGTAAGGGTTGAAGGCAGGATGGCTTTTGTTGAGGGGATCACACCGCTCTCGGGGGCCAATGTCAGAGCTGTGGATCTCAGAGCCGGGGCAAGCATGGTTATCGCAGGGCTGGTTGCTTCAGGGCCGACATTTGTGCACAATGCCAGTTATATCGACAGAGGCTATGAGGATTTTGAGAAAAAGCTGAAAGCGCTTGGTGCAGATATTTCCAGGTTGGAATAGAAACCGGGAACGATGAAAAATAGCCGTATATACACAGGATGCCACAGCCATATTGACAGTATATGAGGGAAATCGTTTGATGGAGCAAGACATAGAACCGTCCCCTGTCTTGTCGGACCGTCCCCTGTCTTTAGCGGGAAAAAATGCAAGGAGAGGTGCTTTATTTGAAAGTCAGAAAAGCGATAATACCGGCGGCAGGAAGAGGCACGAGGTTTTTGCCGGCGACAAAGGCTCAGCCGAAGGAAATGCTCCCTATAGTTGATAAGCCTACAATACAGTTTATAGTTGAAGAAGCCATAGCATCCGGGATAGAAGCTATTATTATCGTGACCGGACGCAATAAGCAGGCTATTGAAGACCATTTCGACAAATCATACGAGTTGGAAGAAGAACTGAAGAAGAAAGGCGACACCAGCCTTCTCAGCCTTGTGCAGGACGTTTCCAACCTTGTTGATATTAATTATATCAGGCAGAAAGAGCCCAGAGGACTTGGTCATGCCATATACTGCGCCAGGGCGTTCATCGGGGATGAGCCCTTTGCGGTGCTTCTTGGGGATGACATTGTGGATGCAAGGGTACCGTGCCTTAAGCAGCTTATTGATGTTTATGATAAATATGAAACGAGTGTCCTGGGCGTACAGCATGTTCCTGCGGAGGATGTAACAAAATACGGGATCATCAGCGGCAGGGAAGTTGAAGACAGGATATTCAGGATAGATGACCTGGTGGAAAAGCCTGAAAAAGATAAGGCGCCATCTGACATTGCCATCCTTGGCCGTTATATCATCACTCCGGCCATCTTCCGGCACGTTGAATCCACTGCGCCGGGGAAGGGCGGAGAGATACAGCTGACGGACGCTCTAAAAAGCCTCATGCTTAAAGAAGCCATGTATGCGTATGACTTTGAAGGCAAAAGGTATGATGTAGGGAACAGGATGGGCTTTATTTCGGCTACTGTTGAAATGGCCCTTAAGAGAGACGACCTGAAAGATGATATGTCAGCTTATCTGAAGACTTTGATAAAGGGGCTGCCCTGAAATTGCGCAGACGATGCTGCCGACATATCAGCCAGCCGGCAGCACCTGTGCACCGGAATATATTTTTCTGCATATATAACTTGTTCAGGGTGACAACGGATTCAGCTGAGTGCTGCCATTGTTTCCTTCAATTTTTCTATTATTTTTATATTCTGCGGGCATTTCGTCTCACATATGCCGCATTCCCTGCAATCTGCGGGAGAGTGGCCTTCTTTTGATTCGGGACCGAGCTTTGCGAACCTCGCCTTTGCGTGTGATGTCAGGCCATAAACATTATGGTAATTCATCAGGCTGAACACATGGGGTATATTTATCCCGGCAGGGCAGGGCATACAATAGTTGCAGCCTGTACAGTAGAGTTCCGAGAGCTTCTTCATTTCTTCGCTCTTGCGGTTTATCTGTTCATGGTCCTGTACGAATGACCCGGGATCCATAGAAGCGACCCGGGCATTTTCCTCTACGTGTGCCATCATGTTCATACCTGAAAGCGCACTGCTTACCGAGGGATTTCCAAGGACAAATTTCAGGGCTATCTCGGGAGTGCTTTTGCTGTCTGATGCCGCCATGCCGGTAATCAGTTCCGATTCAGACGACAGCCTCCCTCCGCCGACAGGCCCCATTATGACGACGCCCAGGCCTTTTGCGGCCGCGTAGCTGATCATTTCTTCGTTTGTGCGGTCAAGAAGGTTATACTGGCATAATACTGATTCAAATGCTCCTGAATCTATGATTTCCTTCATAACCTCAGGCTTGTCGTGGAAAGAGAACGATATATGGCGGATAAGTCCCTCGGATTTGGCTTTGGCAGCCTCATCAAGAAGGTTGAACTTAAGTACCGTATTTCTGTAGTTTGTTTTGTTGAGCGCATGAAAATGGTAGAAATCAATGTGGTCAGTGTCAAGCTTTTTGAGTTGCTCTTCGAGAAGCTTACGGTAATCGCTGCGGGCTGCGACCTTCCAGGTGGGCAGCTTTGTTGAGAGCATGACCTTGTCGCGGAAGCCTTTTATAGCTTTGCCGACTGCATATTCACTATTGCCGTGACAATAGCCGTAGGCTGTGTCAAAATAATTGACACCCAGCTCAAATGCACGATGAAGCATAGGGATAGCCTTGTCTTCATCTATGCGCCAGACGCCGTTTTCTTCAACTTCCGGGAGGCGCATGCATCCAAATCCAAGAGCTGATATTTTCTGGCCTGTGTTGCCGAATTTTCTGTATTTCATAGTAAGGATCCTTCCTGTTTATATTATTTCTTAAAATCATCTTCTGCATAGTATTTACTGCACAGAATCTTTTGCATAGGGTCCCCTGTGCTGAGCTTTTGCCGCGGAGTCTTTACCATGCCTGCGGAGGAATACCCCCTGACGAAATGGCGAGACTTCTCTGCTCTGCTCTCTTTCTGTTGACATTATACCATTAGCGGTATACTATGAAAAGCAGTTACATTATTTATACCGGTATCATAAAGGAAACCATATGATTATGGATAGAGGTTTATTTATGGACATTTCGCATGATGATAAGAAGATGAAAAAAGCAGATTTTTGTCACGAATGCTCTATTGAAAAAGCATTGAGCATCCTGGGAGGCAAGTGGACATTCCTCA
>JAQUNY010000036.1:11695-12843 GCA_028717405.1 Eubacteriales bacterium | reverse complement strand
AGGTCTGCTAAACCGTTAGTAGGGGCAACCCCAGCTGGGGTTCGAATCTCAGCTTCTTCGCTTAATTAGCTGGTTTCAGTCACTTTTGAGACTTGTTGTTTTTATGCCCAAAATCGAAATTGACTATAATTTGACTATCTTAATAATGGGCATTATAACGTGTTACAACGAGATGAATTCTATACTCATGATTATCTGTTTCCAGTTTATCTCTGAAAGATGACTGTTAACTGTTATTAATTAAAGGATTATACTAATAAGAGAATAGCGGTATGCGAGTGGAGGATTACATATGGTTGATCTGAAGAATATCATCGAACTGTATATTTCTAAAGGGATAATTGAAGCAGCAGAGAAAGATCATGTTAGGCAACTTTTATTAGTTGAATTAAAGCCATATTTAGAAGAACAGCATTTACCATATGAGATTGGCATTGAATCGTTGCAAGTGAGAGTAGAATACAGACAGAAAATGGAAGATGCATTTTTTGATTTACTTAGAAAGACCACAAACTCGAAGGAATATACGCAGCAAAGAATCTTATTATTTTCGGAGTACTTGAAGAAACAAGGCGTTATATTGACTCTTGATGAGATATTTATGAGGGAAGTTATGAATCCTTACGAGCGGCTGGTCGATTTATTGAAAACTTTACATGAGGGAAAAACAAAACAGCAGTTAATGGACTATTATAGTATAAGCAGAAAGCCTTTGGAGCGCGACATTAATGAACTGGTTAATGGAACGAAAATTCTGGGACAATATTATCCATACCGCAGAACATGGTGTTTGATGATGATGTCTTTGTAATCAAGCATACACTATCCTCCTGTATAAAATATTAGCCATCTGCAGATGACTAATATCATTATGGAGATAATTCAATGTATGCTCAGCAAAGGATAGGGCGGCCGCTCAGCTTCGCATCGCGATTGTTTTGCTCCGCAAAACCGGCCGTTCTATCGCGCCATATGCAGAATAATGGTAAAGGCGAAATTGCTCCTCTTTATATGCTGTTTGACTACAGTATATAAATTTGAGGCATAAATGCTATCCTCCAGTTGATTTACTTGTCACACGCCGAAAGAAAAATCTGCTTACCGTCCGGGAAAAATTCTGCTTACCATGTCACGAAAAAAGTGCTTAC
>JAQUNY010000036.1:0-11595 GCA_028717405.1 Eubacteriales bacterium | reverse complement strand
TGGCTCTATTTCAGGAGATTGGGTGGCTCTGCCACCGCGTAATATTCACGCATCTGCCACCGCGTAATATTCACTATATCTGTTTAAGTATGACCGGAAGCTAATCTTTGATACCGGGTAAGCAGAGCTGAAATTTAATACTGAATAAGCAGGACGGGGGAATGGGGGAAGTCCATGGTTAAACATGACAATTAATACCAAATAGGAAATATTGTGGCAATATTTATAGCGTAAATGGCGATGATGATGTAAAATTATGCCAAGGGCCAAACTGCTGGATTAACAATAGTTTAAAATGCAGCGAAAAACATATACGGGGGCATCTTAACAATTCCATTTGAAACCGAAAAATCCTTCGGATGAATTATAAATGATCCCCCAATTCTGTTTTTATAAATGTTACTGAATCTACCGAGAGATGTTGTTGAATAATTCTGTGAAGATTTCACCTCAATAGGCATAATCTTGAAATTTGTTTTACTGTTATTTGAAAGCAAAAAATCAATTTCAATATCATTGCGATGTTTATCTTTGTTGTACCTTGTATAGAAATATAATTTCTTTTCTTTTGCAGTTATCATCTGCGCTATTGCATTTTCATATAACATACCTTGATTTATAGATAATTTTCCGTCCATAATCTGCTTATAAAGGTTGTTTTCGGTAAGCTCGTTTTCACTGAACGCAAGACTGACAAGAAGACCCGTATCACCAAGATAACATTTTACTGCAGAGTCATTCTTGTTGAGTGCAAATCCTGTATTAGGGTCATTGCATTTATAGCATGGATTACATATCATCGAGTCGTCAAGCCAGAAAAGTGGCTCATCATATCTGTCATAAGTTGCGCCTGTTTCAATATCACTGAGAACTATTTTTTTCTCGTGGGTAGACAAATATGCCGGTATATTATCAAAAATTGCAGATATTTTCGAATTGTATCGCTTAGCTGATTTTTTGATGTCGTTACGGTATAAATTCAAAATATCTCTCTTTTCAATATCTGCAAGAGCAAAATCCCGTTCGCCGTTTTTATAGGCAAGAACCGCCTGCGGCATTCCACCGACAAGTAAATATTCTTTAAACAGACGCAATGCTTTGTTATGCATTGATCTCTCGAGTGGTTCCCTTTTCTTAAAACAATCCGAGATATAGTCAAGAAGCAAATCTTCGCCGAAGTAAGTTGCAAATTCCTCAAAGTCAAGTGGATACATTTTCAGTTTTCGCTCTTCGGAAGGAATGGTGATTCCCGCAACATTCTCTTTGATTGAAATAAGTGAACCTGTTTCCAAAAAATCATATCTACCGTCTGCAACGAGGTACTTTATCGCCTCACGCGCTTTTGGAAATTTCTGAATTTCATCAAAAATAATCAAACTTTCTCTGCGATACAATCTGGTGTTGTATTCCAAAGAGAGCGATTGGAATAAAATATCAAGCTCATTAATATTGTCAAATAAGTCGAAGACTTTTTTAGTTGCATTGTTAAAATCAATCAAAATATATGATTTATATTCATTTTTTCCGAATTCTTCGGCAATGGTAGATTTACCGATTCGTCTTGCGCCTTCAATCAATAAAGCTTTGCTTCCGTTTGCTGTCTCTTTCCAATCATAAATTTTAGTATAAATCTTTCTTTTTATTTCCATTAAGCTGCCTCCTATATAGAATACGCACTTTGTATTTTAATATAATATCGTATTATACGCAAGATGATATATGTAAAAATATCGGATAATGCGCAATTTAGCCAAAGCTTTTTTGTTTTCTCAAATGCCTGACTGCATTCTGCGGCCGTTGCACGCCGCAGAATGCAGTCTGTAGACCAGCTCGGTATTCTGATAGAAAAGTTCCAAATTGTCAGCCTCAGCTGATGATTCCATCAATTGCCGTTCCCTGTTCAATAATCTCAAGGGCCCTGTCTTTTCTGTCATTATCCAGAAGGATGTTAGCCTGGCAGGTCCAACCGGCCCCCCAGAAGGATGACAGTTTCGGCATAGAAAATTCTTAAGCCGACTTATAGTCGGCGAAGGAACCTACCGGCTTTAGCCGGTAGTGTAGTTCAGACGGGAAATGTAAGCAATAATGTCATGAAGAAAAAGGAGCGCAGCACAAATTCTTTATTATGAATAGTTTATGCTATAAGCAGCATAAACTTGATTTTATTAAAAGTTTATGCTACAATCTGGACATCGAGAGTAGAGGAGAGTTATCATGATTCAGAACCAAAGCTTAAAGAGAAGAGATGTGTACCTGAACCGATTGATAGCTTTTCAGGATACAGAACAAGTAAAGGTAATAACCGGTATACGCCGCTGTGGGAAATCCAAACTTTTAGATTTGATGATAGAACATCTGAAAAACGAAGGTATTCCGGATGCCCAGATACTAAAGATGAATTTTGAATCTCATGATTTTAGTGGCATGACAGAAGGCTCTTTCTATGAGTATGTCAAAGAACAAGTGATTCCCGGAAAGAGGAAATATCTCTTCTTTGACGAACTTCAACGAGTCGTTGGATGGGAAAACGCGGTGAATGCTTTTCGTGTAGACATGGACTGTGATATTTATATCACAGGTTCTAATGCCTATTTGCTTTCTTCTGAATATTCAACGTATCTGTCCGGCAGATATGTTGAAATAAAAATGCTGCCGCTTTCTTTTAGCGAGTTCCTTTATTTCCATAGTTTTGGAATAAAAGATTCGAAGAGCGCGTTGGGTGGAACAAGGAAAAAAGTATTTGATACATCTGGCGAAAGCTATGAAATAAAGGAAGTGTTTGATGCCTACCTGAGATTTGGCGGAATGCCTGGGTTGGCTGATGTTGGCCTTGTTCAGGATAGAGCACTTGCCTTACTCGACAGCATGTACACTACAGTTATCGTCAAAGACATTTTGCAGAGGGATAAGCGCTTCGGTCTTAGGAAAATAACTGATCAGGTGCTATTGGAAAAACTGACGACATTCCTTGCTGATAATGTAGGCAATATGTGTTCCTATACGTCCATAGCGAATACGCTTGTGAGCTCAGGAATGCTTAAAGATGAAAGCCGTAAGGGTAATCCCGGAGTGCATACAATACAGGATTATATTTTTGCACTAATGCAGGCATATTTCTTCTATGAGGCAAAACGCTTTGATATTAAAGGGAAAGAGCTGCTTAAGACTCAAAGCAAATTTTATATAGCGGATATTGGATTTAGAAACTATCTTCTCGGATTCAGGGATGTTGATAGAGGACATGTGCTTGAAAATATAGTGTACTTTGAGCTCCTTAGGAGAGGGTACAATGTTACTATAGGTAAAGTTGATAACCTGGAAGTGGATTTCAGGGCTACGAAACCGAATGATGTGTTATATATTCAGGTGACGGAATCAATGTCGTTGGAATCAGTAAGGGACCGCGAGCTTAAACCATTGAAAAAAATATCTGACAGCTATGATAAGATAGTGCTTTCATATGAGAAGGATCTATCTGACTCGTATGATGGAATCAAGTTAATCAGCCTTGTCGAATGGTTGCTTGGCAAATATTAAAAATAATTGCATATTCCGCTGCGGCGGAGCTGCGATTCCGTTGTGGCAGTAGCCACTTGTCAGGAACCGTGGAACAACCTGTTTTCTCAAACGCCCGATCTTATGAGCTAATATTTGAGCGCCGTGACAGGTACAACAAACACACCATCCGGCCTTTTGCATAACAGAATATAGTTTACTCAGTCAAGCTTTTTCGACGGTTGTGTTCTGTGTTTTTCGACGAATTGACACTATGTTTTTCGACGATGCGGAGTTCTTATATGCACTGATTGCTGATGATTCACACCCAGTTATTAGCCTGGGAAAGTTGAGTATATAAATGCAAACAGACGCTTGAACTCTTCACGGCGGAACCAGTCCGAACAATCCATATAGCTCTTCTTTTGTAAGGCCTGATTTTATATCAATTGTCACATTGTCAATCAGTTCATCAAATAGTACTTGCTTTTCAGCCAGAATATTCTCAATCCGCTCCTCTATTGTACCTTCGATAATATAGTCATAAACATGGACAGAAAATATTTGTCCCATGCGGTGAGCCCTATCCTCAGCCTGATGCTCCACAGCAGGATTCCACCACCGGTCAAAATGAAATACATATGATGCATCTTGAAGGTTTAATCCCTGTCCACCCGCACGGAGAGATAGTATCAGCACTTTGCGAGCCCGGTTTCCTTTAAACTCCTTAATAATATCTTCTCTTCGTTCCTGAGAAAGACTTCCTGTATATTGAAGAGGATTGAAATCTACTAAACTTTTTGCTATGGCTTCTGTCCCAAACACAGGATCTGTAAACTGAGAGAAGATAAGCGCTCTGTGACCTTCTGAAACAAGCACAGACAGCTTCTCCCTGATATCGCCCATTTTTACTGATATGTGATCTGTGGCAGGTACAAAATTACATATCTGCTTAAGCCTCAGTATAAGTTCAAGGATATTCTCTATCATAATAGGTTTGCCGCTTTCCTTCAGCTGGATGATGCCATCTTCTTCAGCCCTTCTGTAGTATTCACGCTGCCGCCTGCCCATCGCGAGGTATATCCTGTTATTGATTTTTGGAGGCAACTGCGGAAGCACATCCGCTTTCTTCCTGCGCAGTTGCAGGTTTCTGTGTCTTAAATGAAGATCAGATCCAGGCTGTAACCTTAACGGCATTGCGCCTTCATTCAGTGGTGAAGCAAATTCAAGAACAGATGCAAGGTCATCTTCCCTGTTTTCTAATGGCGTACCTGTGAGGATCCATGCTCTTCGTCTATGTAAGATCTTGCATTTTCTGCTTGTTTCTATTTCCCGGTTTTTAATTTTCTGTGCCTCATCAAGGATTATAACATCCCAAATGCGGCGACGGGGAGGAGAGTAAATATTATCTGTACAGTCAGATCGTATAATATCATAGCCTGTAAGGTAAATATGAGCGGGTGCTTCCCATTGCCATGCCCTCTCCATCGCGGTGCCTGAAATTGTTGAAACGCGTAATTCCGGCGCCCAGTTGTGTATTTCCCTGCGCCATTGAGCAATCAATCCTGCGGGGACAATCAGCAGGCAATCTGTGATCTGCCTTTGCAGAAACAGTATTCTCAGCGTTGCAATTGCCTGGATTGTTTTACCGAGACCCATGTCGTCGGCAAGCAATAGCGCCTCTCTTGACAGAAGTGTCTTAATTCCTTCAACCTGATAATCAAACAGCCTGCCGAACCATTTCAGCGGCCCATTATTTGATAATAGAACATGAGCCGGGATCCACCGTATCCAATCAAAGCTTTCTGACTCATTCAGGCCTAAGGGTCCCCTGAAGGGAACCCGCGTCTGTTGATTCATCCACATCAACCTCTAAGCTTTTATCTTCCGTATAATCCTGACTGAGCTTCACGGATTCCAATTCAGGACTGTAATCAGGATAAAGCCTTCTTAAATCCCATTCCGTGATCCATCCCTTGATGTATTGCCTCATCCTTGTCGTTGCCATATATCCGTAGGGTTTTACATGCGGCGGATCCCATCCGTATGCTTCCTTATAAATGTCTTTCACCTTTCCATATGTCAGATCCAGTATGTTTTTGTCCGGAACATTCAGCAGGACACACTCGTCCTGTATCATCTTCATACCGGCTTCAGCCTGCTTTGCTAAAAGGTTGCTGCCTTCAGTCCTCTTTGCCCTCAGCTTATTGGGTATCTTCTCAAAATCATCCCGTCCTTCAAGGACCATCCTTTGAAAATCCTCTGTAATGGCAAATATTGTCGCCAATCCATCCGAAGCAGATTCTGAATATTTGCCCATAAAGCGTGCAAGTTCTGCATATGATTTTGCCCTTTGCAGAATCGAGTACCTGCCAATTAATTCCGCTTCATCAATAAGCAGAATCCATCCGGAATAACCTGCCGCAGCAATCATCCGCGCATTGAACTTAAAGCTTTGCAAAGCCAGTTCCCTTGCGGGAATATTGTCAATCCTGTAAGTAGACGTTTCACTGCAGGCTTTAAGATATTTTCTGATTCCTCCTACAGAGATTCTGTCGCCTGACCAAAACCGGATAATATGATTACTTAATTCAGGATCATTCGACATTCTCTCATATAAAAATAATGTGGCCGCAAATCTTGCATTAATGTTATTCTCCTTGTGTGCCCAGAGGTAAAAATCCCTGTAATTCTGATCGTTGAATTTCAGCATCGCGGCAATTTCAGTCACGGCACTGCCCCTTTTACCCGGGACAACAGCGGCCTCAATAGCAGCCCGGTAGAGTTTTATCGGGTCGTAAAGAGGCGTTTCCTTGCTTATAACAATCCTGCTGCATACAAATTTCTGTTCAAGCGCTAAGTGCATCAGATATTCGAGCAGATGCGACTTCCCGCTGCCAAAGTCACCTGCCACAAGCATTCCATTATTTACTATGTGCTTTTTACTATTACCTTTATTATTGCCGGCGTCATTGCTACTGCTGTTGTTATCATTGTTGTTATTGTTGCTGTTATTGCTGTTGTCGCTACTGTTGCGGTTATTGCAATTACCGCAATCACTGTGCTCATTCCCGCTGTTATCGCCGGTAATTTCGTTCTTTATTCTCTCAAGCATATCCCTGAGCTTCCTTTCGATTTCCGGCTGGACACAGCCTAAAACAGCCACAGCATCACGATTCGGCACACCATTACGCAATGCCTCAATAGCCCGTTGGTTTTTCATTTTTACACTGTCACTTACAGAAACACTCATCATTTTGCACCACCTTTAAGTAGACCCAAATTGAAACTGAAGTAAACCAGAGCAACCTTTATCAGCTCTAATACACCATGAACCTTCAAAAGCTACAATAAACCATCATAAACAGACTCTGATATTTCTTAAACACCTGTCATTAAAATCATAAGCCTGCCACTTCGTTACTATCAGTAATACGCACCATAGACGCCAGAGGATTCTGTCTTCGGGTATCTCTGACTTCATCCCAGATTCTGAGTTTCAGCGCATCATACCGGTTCACCCCGCGTTTTTCGCTGATTAGCATTTCTTTTCCCGCAAGAACTATAACCAGCAGCCCTTCCACCTCGTCCGTACTGTCAATAAACTGACGAAGCAGCTCATACACATCAAGTGTGGCAGGTGTTGAATAATAGAAGCTGTCATCCTCACCTTCAGGCCTCTTTGAAATAAAATAACGATTAATGTCAAGAACCAGAACCAGGCCGTTTTTTCCGTTTATCCTAAGCCAGTGTGGAAGAGAGTATAACATATGCCTTGCATTATGCCGTGCAATTTTCTGATATATAAGGGCTTCCTTTAGTGCCGAAATCAGCCTGAGTTCGCCTCTCAGCCATTCTTTTACAGCATTGCTTAAGAAAACAGACGGTCCTCCCGAATCAAGCTGATCGAGGCACAAGCGAATCATCGCTATCCTGAATTCCTGACTCATCTCATAATCATGAAATATCTCTTTTTCAAGACACGAATGCAACTCTTTCCTTAGAAAAATCTCTTCACGGTTATTAAGCCCTGCAATATATTCTATATTGAAATCATTACGTTCATCAGGCATCTTGTAATTATAACAGCTAAAAATCCTTCTGACAGTGCTGTATGCAAGGTTATCCCAGTCGATCTGCTTTGATATTTTATGAAAAAGCTTGTCTATCATATGGATTTTTGTTGACGTTGCCTCTGCATATGCAAAAACGTAATCATCCTGCTCAGCAAGACCGCGTATTTCTGATAAAAGGCCAGCATAATTAAAGCTATCGTCAGTGATTCCGAATTTAACTGCCGCACCGCCAGATTTAATGAAATCGTTCAGATAATCTTTACGGATTGTACCCAGCCATTCTTCTTTCCCTAAGTAATACACTGTGATACCTCACTTTCGCCAGAAATATCATGCTTCATGAAATGAGATCCCATAATAAACCTTTTCCAGTCCTTCGCGTGTTATTACACGGATTGTATTCCTTGCAGCCTTGGTACCGGTGCTTGCCGGCAACCTGAATGTATATCCTTTCTTTGTCTTCGCGATACCGCTGCTGTCAAGCAGGTAGATATCCCTTGCAAACTCCTGGTAGGAATATTCTTTGGTCAGTCCCGGTAATAAAGTTAATACCTTATATATATCCGAAAGGGTGATGACTGTACCCCGTCCGGCTTGATTGGCTTTTTGGGCTCTATTGGCCTTATTGGCCTTTGTCAGATAGTCATAAGCAGCATAAAGACTCTCCAGAAATGCTTCCGGCTTGAATTTTACCGGTTTGTTCTGCAGCGATTTAAGATGGCTTACAAGAGCAGACGGTCTGACCTTTTTTTCCTTTGTTTTATCTATCATAACACTCAGCTCATCTGGCAGTACGCGTATCAGAAACGGATAACAGTATAACCTTTCATCCTGTTCATATATTTTAATGCCCATGGATTCGGACATTTCAAGTACTTCCCTGATGAATGCCATGTCCGCAATATACTCCTTATAATCGAATTTCCAATTTTCCCTGACACTTTCATATTGCTGCTTAAGTGCAACAATTGCCTGCCCCGCCGACTCCATTGCCTTTCCGATTTCACGAAGGCTGCCGGTATGAACAAAACCGCGGAGTTTCTTAAGGTTGCCAACTGCAGAGGCTGCGGCTTTCAACGCTGCCTCGACATCCGCTTCCGTACCGGCAAGGGCTTGCTCAAGGCCGCTCTCATTAGCATTATCCATCTCTCTCTCCTTTGGGATTATTTACATGAATTATATCATCAAAAAATAATAATTGTCTACAAAATACCGCATTTAGTGAATATAACAGATTCAGATGTAATATTCAGAATATAGATCAAATGCAAAATGCCGCATACAGCGGAACAGTCTTCTTGTTGTCTTCAAAACCAAAGTTTTTCGCAGAAAGTTTTATTGCATATTCAGGCTTATATAACGCCATATACACCGCCAGGCTTTTAGCTTTGGTATTCTCTGCAGACTTAACTTCAACAGGAATGATCCTGCCGCTGCGCTGAATCACAAAATCCACCTCCGCTCCCCGCTCACTCATCCAGTAAAAGCACTTGTGTCCGCTCGAACTCAGCTGACTGCAAACATAATTTTCAGTCATGCCGCCCTTGAAGTCGTTCAGTTCGTCAGATTGATACAGCACATCTTCGGCAATAATGTCTTTCTTGGCACATAGCAAACCCACATCGGAAACAAAGGTCTTAAACGAATCAATATCACGACAGTTTTCCAGTGGCTTTTTGGGCTGTTCAACCCTATAGATACGGGTTATTATTCCCGATAAAACCAGCCACTCAATTGCATTTTCAAATTCTGCTGCCCGTGCGCCCTGCTTTATCAGTTTATACTGAAAGCGGGTGTTTTTCTTCGACAATTGCACAGTGATGTTATCATAGACCAACCGGGTCTTTTGAATCTCATTTTTCCGGTTGTATTTACTCATATCATTCAGGTAACTCTCCAAAATCTGCTCTTGTATGTGCCGTACTAATATAAAATCCTTCGTCGCCAGATATTTGTCGACACAGTCCGGCATGCCGCCTACAACAAGGTATTGACGGTAATACGACAGCGCCGTGTCATGCAGTGCCGATGGCATGGGCACATTGTTATTAAAACATTTTCTGATTTGGTCAATCAATTCGTCCTCACCGCAGGCAATCAAAAACTCCTCAATATCCATTGGGTACATGGTCTTAATATCTGTCTTGCCCACAGGAAATGAAAACTCACTGCGATTGACAGCAACACCCAACAGGCTCCCGGCAGCAATGATATGATATTCCGGTGCAGATTCACAGAAATATTTCAGAGAAACCAGTGCACGCTCACAAAGCTGCACTTCATCAAAGACAATCAGCGTCTTCTCTTTAATGATGGTCTGCCCCGAAATCCGGGACAAGATCGGAATCAGATAAGATGGTTCAATGCTTTCATTAAACGTGCGTGCCAGTCCTGGTGATGTTTCAAAGTTGAAATAGGCTACGTTTTCATATTGTTCTCGTCCAAATGCAAGGATCGTGTAAGTCTTGCCCACCTGACGAGCTCCCTGAAGGATAAGCGGCTTGCGGTATTTGCTGCTTTTCCACGCAGTAAGATACACCATAATCTTCCGCTTCACAAGATCACCCCCGTATTCTGAAGATATTATTGCATATATACGTGTAAATATCAAGGGAATATTTATACTAATTAACTCTATTCTGCATGTTATTATTAAACACCTTAAGATACAAACAAAATGGAATGAACCTACTGCACCCCTGCTAACTCAATCCAGAGGATATTTTTTTAAATCAGGGACTTCATCAAGTGTAATCACTTTTTTATGGTTATATACTTTCTGAAGCATACTGTTTTCGTTGTAGTCATTGATATAAGATCCGCCCCATGGCACAAACCATGAAATTATTGTATTGTCTTTAAACAAATTATCAGGATCAGGTATTGCGCCGACTTCAGTGTATGCAATAATTTTACTTATACCTGAATACGCAAGAGCTCTCCTGAATCTGTCAGTATGTGATGAGTAGTCATATTTTGGGCCGTATACATCTTCACCTAAGATATCAACATAGCCATCGCCAGGATACCAGCTTTTATCCTGACCATTCCACACCCATATCAGATTATTTAATCCGTGATAATTTACAAGTCTATCATATATCAATTTCCATAGTTCAATATAAGCTTCAGATCCATTCGCTCCCCACCAGAACCAACCTCCGCTTGCTTCATGTAATGGTCTCCATAGAACAGGAACATTTTTGTCTGCAAGTTTTTTTAGTTGAAGCGCTATAGCATCAATATCTTTAATAATCAGCTCATAGCCTTCTTCATCTTCACTCTTCATAATTTTAGCAATATCAATATCAGATGCTCCAGTGCGAAAGCCTTCCTTCCACGGTTCCGGATATTTTGTTTTTGTAAGAAATTTAGATGGTGCAGCCCAATGCCAGCAGAATGTAACTATGCCTCCTTCCTCGTTATACCAATTTATTGCGTTTTCTACTATCGGCACTTTCGGATCACCTTCTTTTTCGACCCATGAAGGTGAATACTGTTTAAAATCAAAATGTCCCAATGCCGGATATTTGCCGGTTACATTAAAAATCTCCATGAATTCAGGCGATTGTTTTGCCAGCCCGGAAGACTGATGTTGTCCTGTGATTATATATTCACCATAACAGTCTGCCAAATACTTCATCAGTCTTTTTGTTTCTATTGTTGCTTCCTGATTTATCAGCTTATCTGAAACATCATAATCTACAATCACCATTTCTATATCTACCCACTTTCTTATATCATTATCTGCTGTTATATATATCCTTTCTTCATATACTACACGCGGCGATAATCCATCCCTGGCTTTTATAGAAAAAGCCTGTTTTCTATTCTTTCTATCCAGTATGTTGACTTTTAGCGGTTCTGTTATTTCAAATATTGATCCATGTTCAAAATTCAATTCAAGGCCTGCTATATCTGCTGAATTTTGTGTCATTGTTATTGTGATGTCAATCTTTTCATCATAATTACTATTATTTAAACTAATGGTGGAAGGCGATATTGTGAAATCACAATAAAGTTC
>JAQUNY010000035.1 GCA_028717405.1 Eubacteriales bacterium | reverse complement strand
AAATACACAGCAAAGAAAACCAAAAGCCGAAAACAAAAACAGAACACAGAAAACAAAAGTAAAAAATAAAATAAAACGGAGGAAGAAAAGATGAAAAACAGGAATAAATTGCTCAGAGCAATGTCTATGGTCCTTGCAGTATTTATGCTGGCTGCGCTTGTTGCAGCAGGCGGATGCCAGAAAGAAGATGACGAGTCTGCCACCGCGACTGCGGCGCCGTCTATGACAGCCGCTAAGACTACTGCAAAGCCAACAGCAACTGCAGCAGCAAAAACTACCGCTGCCACAGCCGTATCTGCGACGACAGCCGCTGCAGCCGATGCGACACCGGTTCAGGAAGAACCTGCCGAGGTTACAGAAGAGGTATCTGATGAGTATGAAGAGGTATTTGAAGAACAGGATTTTTCAGATGTTGAGGTTGAGATCGAGCATAAGATTATCGAACAGCCAATTGATCTGGGAGGGATGACCGTTATATTCTCAGCAGGCACGACAAACCTTCCCCAGAGCGATGCCGCGGCTTTTGCGCCGGACAATGTTATAGCTTACAGAAGGATAGAGGAAGCAGAGAAAAAATATAATTTTAAAATTGAGTACATCGATACGGGATCCACTGGTACCAACTCGACAAAATATAACAACGAGTTGATGACAAACACGCTTGCAGGGATAAGGATCACAGACATATTTATGACATCGTCTAACTTCACATTCCCTCTGCTTGTCTACAATAAGGCGATACTGCCGCTTGATGATTATATCGATTATGATATGCCGATCATCAATGTAAATAAAATGATAGGCGAAGGTTCCTACTATCTCGGCAAGCATTACGGGACAGGCTTCAAGTATTACTATCTGGGATATCTTATGCATTATAACAGGGACATAATCGGTAAGGAAGGGCTGACCGACATTTTGGACCTTGTTGAGAATAAAACCTGGAACTGGTCAGCCTTAATGGACTATGCCCAAAAAACCACAAAGGACTATGACGGCGACGGCATTGTTGATCAATGGGGCCTGACGACAAGCGGACAGGTCACTCTGATGTACGGGATTTTGAGATCGAATGGCCAGACCGGAGCTGATTTTTCCACAGGCAGAGCCCTTTTTGCACTGGACAGCCCCAAGTGTGTGAAATGCCTCCAATTCATGTCGGACCTTCTCCATGTGCATAAAGTTATCCTGTTCAATAATGTAACCGCATACAGGAAGGGAACAGTGGCGATGGACATTGAAGGCGGTGCGGGAGGTAATATAACCACCCTTAAGGGTGGCGTCAATTCAATACAGATCCCGCTGCCCATGGGGCCGGATGTCACTGATTATACCAATATGGGGTCTGCACAGTTTCATTCTATCTCGTCACTATGCCCGAAGCCTGAAGAAATCACAAAAATCTGGACTGAGACATGTATAATCTGGGATGAGAATCTGAACATGGCTCCTGACCTGAAAAAACTCAGCGATGAAAAATATCCATATGACTTCAGGTGGAGCCCGTCGAATGCCAGCAGATACAATAGCAGTGAAAGAGAAAGAAGGATCATTGAAAGCCTTTTTGCAAAAGTATCTGTTGACTTTACCGCGGGTTATCCCAGCTGGTCGAATACCAATGCATACATGACCAATAATGTGATAAAGCCCCTCACAGATGGCACAAAATCTGTTAACCAGGTCATTGAGACTGTGAGATACGAGCTTCAGGCCATATTGGATGAGTATAATCCATAATGATGGGGGAAGCCTTATCTTATAATTGAGATATTTGGTAATAAAAATATAGCGTGAAAATGAAAGTATGACATAATTACGAAAAGTTGATTTGAGAAAAGGCAGCAGCGGTAAACAGAGCGGTTCCGTGTTGTTGCCTTTTCTTTTCTTCATTAATAAGCGCAGATAGGGAGAAAAAAATGAATGGAGATATCCTTTTAAAATTAAAAAACGGCGCCGTAAAAATATCCGGAACGACAGGAAGTATTTCGGAGATAGTAAATGATAAGAGTAAAGTGCTGACATCAGAAAACAGTGGCCTGAATCCATTATTCGCGCTGAGGCTGCTCGACGACAAGGGTGATTTTTACCGTATTTTATCAACAGGAGCGTCAAATATTGATATCAGGCAGAGTGTCAGCGTAGAAGGCCGTGCAGTACTTAATATGGAGTACAGTGAATTCACCGGCAACTCCGGGCTTGCTCTTGAAGGGCTGAGATTAAAAATAAAGGTTGTACCTTATCCTGAAAAGGATAAGGTCGAGTGGGAAGCTTCCATAATTAATAACACGAGATACCATGTCGAATATATTGAATTGCCATGTATTTCGATACCTGACGATCTTGTGGGAAATGGTGGCGACGCAAGTATTTTCTGGCCTAAGGCAGAAGGCTGCATAATTGACGACTTCAGGAACATGGAAAACAGGCATTTCCTCAATACTGATAATAAGTCATTGAAATCCGCAATGCATTACATGTATCCCGGCATGATGACCATGCAGTTCATGTCTTACTACGGGAAAAAGGGCGGGTTATACTTCGCCGCCCACGATACCGAAGGCTGCCCTAAACTCCTTCAATATTTCCGTGAGAATGACGGTATCAGGATGAGCATCATAATTTTCTGTGGGGTGGCGCCGATGAGTGTTTCAACGCCTGAATGGCGTACTGTTGTGTCCCTTTTTGAAGGCGATTGGATGGATGCGGCGGAGAAATACAGAGAGTTTATTGAAACCTCCGGATTCAGGCTCCCCGAAAAAGTGCAGCTGAACAGCAGGCTGCCAGCCTGGCACAGAGAATCTCCGGTGGTTGTCATATACCCGCCACGCAGTTACAGGGGCACCGGATACATGGGACCAAACGAGTTTTTCCCTTATGTTAATTCCGTTAAATATCTTGACGACATGTCTGAAGAATTTGATTCAAAAATCATGTCGCTTCTGACATATTGGGAGGGAAGCGCTCCCTGGTGCCCTCCGTTTATCTGGCCTCCGTATGGAGGGGAAAAGGTTTTCAGGGATTATACGGCTGAGATGCATGAAAAAGGGCATTATGTGGGAGTATACGGAAGCGGCGTATATTGGACGGATAACTCGAAATTATGCCCTGAGTTTGACATGACAAAGGAGAAAATTGAGCGCGGCATTGATTCAACAGCATGCAAGACCCCGGACCAGGATGTTTTTCCGGACAATCACAGTTCGATCAGAGAAGGTTTTGTTATGTGCTCAGCATGCGGGCTTGTCAGAGATATTGTAACTGACCAGGTTGTAAAAATCGCAGATGCCGGAGTGGATTTTATACAGTATTTTGACCAGAACCATGGAGGGGCAGGCCATATTTGTTATGCCAGAGATCATGGGCATCCCTTTTCGCATGGCAAGTGGAATCCGGATGCGATGAAGGAGATATATAAAGGTATCAATAGGAAGTTGAGTGAAAATGAGAGCTCCAAAGGAAAGCCCCTGATTAACAGCGGCACAAACGGCGCTGTGAACACTGGTAATAATGGCGTCACAGATAGCGGTATGAATAGCACTACAGAAGGCAGGATGAAAAGTATCATCGGCTGTGAATCGTCTCCCGCAGATTATTTTATCGAAGACCTGCCTTTCAATGACATCAGGTACTGGAGCTCGGTTGAATATGCCAGATTTGTTCCGGCGTTTCAATATGTGTTTCATGAATATTGTGTAAATTTCATGGGGAACCAGGCAGGATTTACTTCAAAGATACCGCTGGAAGAAAACCCGGATTCACTTCTCTTCAGGCTTGCCTATTCATTCACTTGCGGGGATATGCTGGCTGTCGTAATGAAGTCAGGAGGGGAGATCCATTGGGAGTGGGGTATGTCCTGGCTTATACCGGGACCGCCGCGGAAAAACATTATAAATGCAGTCCGTAATTACAATGCCATGAGGAAGGGAAACGGTATGAAATACCTGCATTACGGCAGGATGATGAAACCGGAGGAAGTTTTGCAGGAAGACTCATATGTTTTAAAAAGAAATAACGGGACCTCTCTATCCTTCCCATGTGTGCTTTATTCGAAATGGATGGCTCCCGACGGTTCAGTCGCACAGATTTTTGCGAATTTCATGACTGAACCGAGAGATGTGGCAGTCAGATGCAGGGTGAAGAAGATTTTTGACGCAGGAAGCACAGGCGACTGCGGGTATTTGATTACAGACGATGAAAACGGCTCGCTTGATTCGGGCAATTCAGGTGGAAACGCAGAAACAATTATAACAATACCGCCTCTGTCCTCGCTTGGGATACTGATTGATTAAAGTATTGGGGATGGTGTGAAATTGCTCGATTTTATGTGCAATTCACATGTGTAAAAATATTTATGTACATTATAGACATAATGTACATAATGATATATACTAAATATCAAATATCAAACAAACAGCTCTGAATATTGCCATACAGGCTGACTCTGGACCAGGAGGCACATAAGATGAGAAATGATAGTAAAAAGAAAACAGGATTTCTTTATGATGAGATTATCGGCTTCAAGGAGCTTAGAGATAATATCAGCCTTGTAATGGAAAATGTTATGGGTGACTACCAGGTTGTACTGAGTGAAAATGCAAAGAAGAACAGGAGCGGATCGGTCTCTATCATATCATCAGAAATCCTGAATTATATATTGTCGGTTTACAAATTTGAATCCTTGTTGTCATATGATCAAAAAACGGGTCAGTATGAGGTCATTATTGACAAAATTGGTATCTATGGATCAGGAGCCACTAAAGATGAAGCAATTGATAATGCCGCCGAGATGGCGCTGGATATAGCTGATGATTATTTCAGAAACTCAGGATTATATGTAAGATTACCCGGAGAAAGGGAAAAATACCCGTATTTTTTAAGGATAAAGAACTGCAGGGATATGGAAGAGGTAAAGAAAATCCTCGAATTAGTCTAATATGGAATACGAAAAATGTAATTTGCTGCAGAGTCAACATTTCTTACTGGGGGATCGATCAATATTGGCGACGGCAAGCTTTAAAGAATTGATTACTGTATGTGCCGCATTGGGCTTAGAGAAAAGAATGACGAAGACGTGTCTTGTTTTTGAGGGGTATATCAATGGCAGATATAGTAAGGTGATCATGCATATTCATTCAGAAGGAAGAGATATCCCGGATAGCACGTTTCACAGATATATCAGAGATCTTGGATTTATTAATGCTGAAGATTTTTTCCGGTTTCTGCGAAAAATATGACTAATGTTTTGATTTACATTGGATCTATATGAATAATAAATACAGACTAATGATAAATATGTTGATAGTAATTACATAAAACCAAATTATATCATAATTATATTCTGAAAGCAATACCATATTTATATATGTTTGCTGATATAGTTTTAGCAATTGAACATTTCAGTCAGAAAAGTATCATTAGACTATGCAAAGAAATATACATGGTGTATTGTGCAAAGCGATATGCGTGTTGACTTAGTGCGGCTGGGCAGCCGGCTGATGAGGACAGCAATATTAACAGATAGCTATATTAAATTTAAAGCGGAATAATATTTAAGGGAGTTATTTTTTTATGATTACATCACAGCAAATCAAGGCATTTATCAAAAAGCTGGGAGGAGACCTTGCAGGCGTCTCATCTGTTGAAAGGTTTTCAAATGCGCCCATAAGAATGAGCCCGAAAGGACATCTGCCGTCGGCAAGATCCGTCATTGTCGCGGCGGTGCACACTCCTGACGGTGCGTGGGAGCTTGGAGGCGAACCCATACATAACTGGGGGTCAGCAAGCGTAGTCACAGCTGTTAATGCTCGTCTTGAGAGAATTGGCTTTCATGTGGCCAGGCTTCTTGAAGACAACGGATACAAAGCAATCCCCATACCTCAGACAGCTATATGGCGTTACAGAGAATACGAAGATCTTGACATAGTATTTTCTCCGGATATGTCGCACATCCATGCCGCCGCAGCCGCCGGGCTTGGCGAAATAGGATATAACGGGCTTCTGCTGACACCTGAATACGGAGCGAGGCAGAGGCTCATGACTATTATCACCGAGGCCGACCTGGAGCAGGATCCCCTTTATACAGGACCGGTATTATGCGACAGATGCATGGAATGCGTAAGGGTCTGTTCTCCGTCAAAAGGACTTGTTAAAGAAGTAAAAGGGCTCACAAAGGTTGATATAGGTGGAAGGATATTCGAATATGCCAACAAAAACAAATTCCGTTGTGCCTGGGCGGAGCGTTTTCAGATCAGATATGACATAGACATACCCGACAAGGTCAACGAAGATGTTATTGTACCAAACCTTGCCTGCAACAGGGAAGGATATGGATCTTCTCTTGAGCCTTGCTGGAGATATTGCCTGCCGCCATACCTGAGGATGAAAAAAGAGGCTCGCAAGCCAAACCACAGGAAAAGCTTCTGGATAGAAAATCCTGATATAGAAAACAAGTTCGGCAAAGACTCAGGAGCGCTATCCGGAGAAGCTGCAGGCGAAGCTGAATCATTCAGCAAAGCGATGCCTTCACAGGTCAGCCGCATGCTGGCCATGGAAATACAGGCTCTTGCTTTTGAAAAGGGCATAGACGTTTACGGAACAGCGACGAAGGATGATTTCAAAGTGCTGGCCGGATCAGGAAATGTAACAGGACCGTATAAGCTTAGCATGATCCCGCATCCTTTCAATGAAAAATGGGGAACAGTAGGCACAGACCCATCCAGGTATCTTGATGATGTGCAGTCCGTCATTGTAATAGGCATGGGTTACCCATCCGAGTGTGCGGCAAATGGTGTCGCATCATCATCTGCTCCGGCCAGGGCTACTCACCTGATGGTATCGGGGCTGGCCTTTCAGGAGGAATATAAAAGCTCAGGAGCCATACCGGCTGTAGAAGCGGCGGTTAAAGAAAAAATAATGGATGCTCTGCTCGACATTACAAGGCACCTTGAAGAGAAAGGTTATTCAGCCGTAGGCCTTACCTACCTTGCAGACAACTATGCAGCACTGGCGTGCGGCCTTGGAACTCTTGACGATAAAGGCGAGCTGGTTACGGAATATTACGGCAGGAACCAGATATACACGGCGATACTGACTTCGGCGCCCTTAAACAAGACCGCAGGCAAGCCTGCAAAGGCGGAGGGGACAGCAAAAAGAACCGCTCTGACCGCGGAAGCCGTAAAAGCATTTGCCTCTTCACAAGGCTCAGCTTTAACCGGAATTGCTCCTGCAGCAAGATTCAGGGGCATAAAAGATGAGCTGAGAAGGGTGTTTGACGAAAAGGCATGCGGAACAAGCGTAAAAGACCATAATGAGCGTATGGGCGGCCATAATGTCGACCTGGAGATAATGAAAAAGGAAAATGTCTTCAAGGACCCTTGGGATTACATGGAAGATGCCGAATCTGTCATAGTCATCGGTGCCAATGTGCCGGCAACCATCGCCGAAAGGGCTGAAAAGCCTCCTGCGGAGTCAGTGGGAGTCTATTCAATGTATATGCAGCATGCGGCATGGGTCGTGCTCGACAACATTGCCCTGGATATTGTGAAATTTCTAAATTCCAGGGGATACAAGGCAATACCGGTTGAAGATCTTAACGGAACAGCCTCCAGGGTAGCCCACACATTCGGCGAAATGGTCGACGCTCGAGCCAACGCTTACGCAGCAATGCTTGCGGGATTGGGTCGGGTAACAATTTGCGGGAATACTGTCACGCCTGAATATGGATTGAATCAGAAGTTTTTCGCAATAGTGACAAACGCTAAGCTTGAGGGTGATAAATTCCTGGATCCTTCCTTTGTTAATGGAGTATGCAGGGATTGCACCAGGTGTATCAAAGCCTGCCCGGTCGGTGCGATATCAGAAAAGACAGTGGTCCTCAATGCCGGAGGCACGACCTGGAAACAGAATGTTATAGATATCCTGCGCTGTGACTGGTGCAAGAGGTACGCCCTGGTAGGAGACGGCGGCCCGAAATACATGGGCAGCAGGACCAATATCATGCCACCCGAAGAGGTCACGGCTGAAAGCATAGCGGAAGCAATTAAAAAAATGGATCCGCTGCAGAAAAGGATACCATGTATTGTTGAAAAGTGTGTACTCGAATGCCCATACTCCGGACGCGTCGATTGAGCTTCCCGGAGCATTTGGCAAAAAAACCGGTAAAAAGCCGGTTATAATATTAAATTAAAAATCAAACCAGCCCGGCCTTCTGTAAAGGAAAGCCGGGTTAGTTTATTTTTGATAACTCCATATTTTTTATCTGCACTGCTTTTGTTCCGAGCCCGTTGCCAAAATATATACCCAGGTTGAAGGCGCTGATATTTTCCAGATATTCGCTGCCGCCTGTCTGAAATGTAAACGTGAAGTGCTGCCAGCTGTTGGAACAGGTGAAGGGCAATGACTTGTCAAGGTAATTGCGTTCCATATATGTCCTGAGGTTCACTTTCATATATTGTGATTTGCCGATGATGCAGCGTGCGTCGAATTCCAGACTGAACAGGCCGCCACTGTTCTTTTTGAGCTCATCTGTGACATATGTCCTCATACCCACCATGCTGCTTACATATTCGGCCAGATGCATTTCATATATCCTTGCTCCGTCAATGCTGTCGGTTTTATATGCAGTCAGGGTAGTCCTGTAGGCTACTGCCTCGCACCAGCGGCTCAATCCTGTATATGGCTCGTAAAGGAGCCCTTTCCTGAAAGAATCGGGTGAGGAGCCCTCAGAGACTTCGCTGATGACGATCCCCCCTGATCCTGCGTCATATGAAGCGCTAAACCCATCAAAAACAGAAGATATGTCGTCGATTGAGATCATGGCCTTGCCGTTGATTTCGGAGATAAATGAAGAGTTCACAAAGTCCGGTGTGTCTGATGCGGAGGCAGGGTAATTATAGCCTGTTTTTACTGCGATTTCTTCAAATGGCAGATAGATCATTCCTTCTGACAGGACCGGTGCAGAACGCATGATTTGCTCAGAAGAGCCAATGTAGACTTTATATGGATATATGTAATTTACCGCTTTGGTTGCCGGTGCCGCGGCGAAATCTATGGGAGTTTTTGCGGGCGAGACAGCTATTTGTACGCTGTTTTTTGTATTGTCATATGATGTTTTAAGCTCGGATACATTAGTGATCAGCTTTCCGCCGACAAAAAGGTTTTCGATTTCCAGGTGGTAATTCGAAGTCGGCCTGATTGAGCCCTGATATGAAATGCTTATGGCGGTGTTCGTACGGGAGTATGTGCTGCCGCTCCCGAGCTCCGGTACGACAATATTTCGCATGATGATCTGTTTGTGGAACTCTGCTGTGTCTCTGGCAACAAATATGTAAGAAAGTCTGTCGCAATCGACGGCATTGATATTGTCAAACTCAAGCTTCCAACCGTGGTCGAGTGTGATATCCTTCCAGGAAGTATAACTCTTGATTATTCCGTCACCGTCGCTCCTGAATATATAAATATCTCTGAAAACAGTATTTTCACCGATCTCCCATGAAGGAACAAGCGCAGCGCATATTGTGCCAATAATTGTATTGGTCACTGATACATTATCATATGCACGGACAACCACGGCATTATCTCCGCAATGGATGTAGCAGCCGTCTGCATGTACGTCGCCGGCATTCCAGATGCTGAGCCCGTCACTGCATATTACTGTTGACAGGATGCGGATGTTCTTTGCCCGGCCTCCGTCGCTGCCGGTGTCAAAAACCACATTGAAGGTCCTTGCGTCGACCAGCTTGATATCCTTCAGGTTCACGTTCTTATTATGAACTGTGAGAAGGTACTCATGCGAAGGCATTGAAATGTTCGTTTCAAATATATTGCTGTACGGATCAAGGATGATACCGCGGCCGGACACAATGCAATCACTGCCGTATACGCCGACTCTGGCGCAAAGGACAGACCCGGGAGCGACGTACAGGTTTTTGATCTTGTATGTCAGGGTAAGCTTCCTGTCGGAAGGTTCCTCCCATCCATTGTCAATACAGACGGCAGTGGAACTGTAGCGTGAAGGTATTTCGCATTCGGGTTCGGGCAGATCGGCAAAAACGGTAAGGAGCGACTCGATATTTCCGTCTATTTTCAGCATGAAGGTCTCTGGTTTGTCGAGCCAGACTGAGATGACATTATCCTTCATCTCGGTCCTGAAGTTTTTTGCCGAAGGCATAATTGTATAAGTTTGGACATCCTGCCGGACGGCTATGTCGACTCGTACCGCTCTGCCGCAGAAGGCAAATTCGCAGAATCGTCTTTTCTCGCCCGACTCTGTTATCGGACTGTTAATAAGGTCGGATGATGTATGGTTATATACCGGCAAATTAAAGGAGATATTGTCCTGATAAACCGAAACTGTGTATGTATAATCACGCGGAATCCGTTCGTCATATTCCGGATAAGCAATCAGGGCTGTTTTGCCGTACTGCTCTTCAGGTGTTACTGACCGGCCCTTCAAATTGTATCCTTCGGCTATTGCGATTTCATAATGTGTTTTATCAGATGAGGAAGTATTTTCTGAAGATCCTGACGCAATAACTGCACTGCCGGCAAGAGCCAGTTCGATAAAGGCATCCAGAGCTCTCTGGCCTGATGCCCGGTTTCCATAGCTGATATAAAGGTCTCCGTCTTTTTCGTATATTGCATATTCATTGACATCTTTGTTTCCCTCAGGGGCGTCTTCGCGTGAAGTAGAACCGACTATTATTTCCGGGCTTTTCTTTTCATAGCTGTCTTCGATTATGCCGGGATGAATGCCTGAAATCCTGTATATGTATTGCGATATACCTTCAGCTATTCCTGATGATGTTATATCATCACGCGAGTTGATGAGAATTTTGAAGTCCTCAATATTTATGCCGCCCAGTGTGATCAGAGAGACCTTCCCTTCGAGTGCGTCTGCTGAAGCAGCTCGAAGTTGTCTTTCAGACAGGGAAACTGAGGGATCGGAACCCGGCAGAGAGCAGCCCGAAAGGGAAGAAAAAGTGAAGGACAGCAAGGCAATGGCTGCCGCTATTGTCAGGATTGGTCCAGGGTTCAATAATGATTTTATTCTTAATAATGATCTTGTCTCAAGCGTTAATTCTGTTTTCACAATATTACCTCCTTGCAAACTTGGGCGGTATCATGGGCATATTAGATTGCGGCATTGTAAACATTACGTAAATACAATAATACATCATGACAGCATAACAATACTCTTAAGGCTCGCAATCCGGGTCAAACGCCAATGTGGTACAAAACAGCTTGTAAAATACTGACAGATCATATGCCTGCAGTTCACTTAATAATAGAATAACATAATTTGAACCTGCATTTCATAAAAAAGTTATTCTCAGGATGTCTGAAGTCAAGTCAGGGATGATATAATCAAAACAATAAGGCTGTTATTTAAAAAGGTATTTACAGGAGGCGTTACCTGATGAGCAAAAAGGAAAACAGGAACGAAACTGAACTGGTCGTCTATCCCGAATATGACCGGCGAATTATCCGCAATACAGATTATGAAGTCACAGTTGAATATAGAGGGAAATCATCTGCTATCCCGGTTTATGACCACTCAGCTGCTGAAGCAAACAGCAGGATGAGCTGCGGAGCTGATATGCACAGGCGGTTTTGCGAATTTGCATGCAGAATTGTTAAGGGAACCAGCATTAAGGTTAATGTTGCCGTCAGAGAAGACATACCTGTCGGTTCGTATGTAGTACTGCCTTCGTCACTTAACACAAAAACTGAATTGTATGGCAATGTCATTTCCATATTTATAGATAAACCCGGATATTATATCCTTAAATTAAACAGGGATGAAAATACGATGCTGAGGATATTTGCCGACGAGCCTGAAAATGAAGCAGATATTCCCGGCCCTGACGATCCGGGGGTATTGTATGTCGAAGGATGGCATGAAACGGAAAACGCTTCTCTTGTTCTCGGAAAAGATATTAGGGAGCTTTATCTGGCGCCGGGTTCCGTACTTTTTTCAAGGGTAAGAGTCGAAGAAAATGGTTGCCGCGTCACAGGAAGGGGGATGATACTTGATCCTTATTCGGATATTTTCAGGTATGACCTTCGTAAAAGGGCTCAGAAGCATTTCTTTGAGATAGTGTCGGGGAATTTACTGGTCAGGGACGTCAAGCTGGTTGACGGCAGGGCTTTCAATATCACAATGGGTGCGGATATAGTCGGAGGTTGCGACTGCGGCGGCTGCACATTTGAAAGCATCAGGATACTTTCGTCTGTTATCTGTACTGATGGCATCAGCTTTTGGGGAGTCAACAATATAACTGTCAGGAAATGCTTCATTGAATGTGGCGACAATGCCCTTGTAATAAGCCTGGGCTCTTCAGATATAACGGTGGAAGACACATGGATAGGGACTCTGTGCAAGGCAATTGTCCCGACATATAATGTCGGCGAAAATGTGCGCCTTAAGAATATTTATGTATTCAGGGCAGCCGAAGGCCTTTTCTCACATTTTACGTCGAGGAAGAAAGACAGCTTCACTGTCGATCATGGATTCAGCATGCTGGTCGACGGACTTGACGCAAGCGACTGCGAGGATTTCCCCTGGATATTCAAGGGCTATAATACCGGGGCATACAAAAAGGAAATCACGTTCAGAAATTTCAGTGTACCACTCCCGTCAGGAAGCAGCCAGGCAGGGACTTCAGGGCAGAGAGGCTGCGGTATAATGATATCCAATTCGCCGGAGTTTTTATATACCGAAAACTACAGGCTTGTTTTTGAAAACCTTGTTGTTGGCGGCAGGCCGGTTATTTCAGCCGGGCAGACAGATATGAAAATCGATGGAGATAATGAGGTTGAATTCATATGGAATGGCATACGGAATGGCATACAAAATGGCACACAGGATGGCATAAAGGACGGC
>JAQUNY010000034.1 GCA_028717405.1 Eubacteriales bacterium | reverse complement strand
AAATTGACGGATCATTCCAGGCATCACTGGCAAAATCAGCTATTCCGCCTAACACGTCACTTGCCGTATTATACGCTTTAGTGGCAAAATCAGCGATATCTCTTCCGGCTTCTGCGAAGTCACTGCCTACAGCTTTAAAAAATTCTTTAGTAAAAGTGCCGGCATAATTGAGATTTTCGACAATGCTCTCATATGTTTCAGCGGCAAAATTCGAGGCTTTTTCATATGTTTCTGATGCAAATTCCGATACTTTTTCATATGTCTCTGATGCAATTTCTGATACCTTTTCATATGTCTCTGCTGCGAATTCTGATACCTTTTCATATGTCTCGGAAACAAATTTTGAAGCATCATCATAGGCTTCGGATACCTTGTCAGCAATTTTGTCATATGTCTGAAGAACAAATTCAGATGCGGCCTGGTAATTCTCATAAACATAGCTGGTAGCAGCATTATATGCCTCTCCGGCTTTTTCTGCGGTATAATCATAAGCTCCGGTTACGACGCTGGCCCCTGAAGATAGCAGCCCACCCAGGAAGCTTCCTACCGATGCAAAGAATCCAGGCTTTGTGCCTGTTCTTATTACATCTTTTCCCTGACCGCTTGCAAGGAAACTGTCCATATTACCACCCAGCTCCTGCCATCCGCCGTCATCGGCAATAACTGCAGTTTTAAGCAGGTACATTGTGTAGCCTAAAGCAAAAGTGCCCAGAATAAACATCGCGGAAGAAGGTTTCACTTTTCTGAAAGCAACCAGTATTCCCAGAGCAATCAGAAGGCCGCCCGCAATATATAATGCAGCCTGCATATTAAACGGTATAAAAACGAGTATCAGGATCCCGGTAAAAATCCCGAATATGGCAATGGCAACCGCACCAACATTTAAAGGTTTCTTTGGCTTACCGGATGCAAAAAGCCTTTGCATATCAGACCATGCCAGCTTAAGAGTCATCATCGTCATGTTTCCGTCCCGCATTGTATAAAGAAGAAAAACGCCCACCGCAAGAGTCAAAAAGACATATCTGTTCTCAGTGAATATTCGGGCATAGAAAGCAATCCCTGTAAATATAAGCAGTATCGGGATCGCTGCTTTCCCGGCTGCGTCAAGGCTTTTCACAGTCCATGCAAATGTCTGGAAAAGGTCTGTAAAGAATGTCTTTAAGCCTTTTGTCCTTATTCTGGTGTAAAGAGAGGAAATAACAAAAAACACAAGGAAGCTGAGAATATTAAACGATGATCTGTTTGAAGCCAGATTCAGAAGATAAAACCATGGACTTTCCCTGGGTATGGATCCTGTTGTACCCTCATTGATATATGCAATAACATACGCGTTTATAAACAATACAATGGCAAAAGAGACCGCAGCCCTGATCAACATCCAGATTACCATTTTGGGCAGATTCCTGAATATTCCGACTATCATTGTTTTAATAAGCTGGAAAATCGTTTCAGGTGGTTTAATATTTTTGTTTTTTTCGTCTTCTGCAATGCCACCCGCTTTAATTACTTTATTCTTTTTCATTGCTGTTTGATCACTCTCCTTCTTCTATAAGCTGCTCTGCTTTGGCGCGCATAATAAGTGTTACTCCTCTTCTGGCAGCCAGCCATAAATTTCCTTCCCCGTCTTCCGCCATGTCCTTGATCTCATTGTCTGATATACCATCCTTCTCATCAATATAGGCTATCTTCTTCATTGTCTTTATATTATTGTGTTCCTCACAGGCAAATACGGATATACCATCATATTCTGAACAAAACCATATTCTTCCTTTAGTGTCGGCATATATGTGTCTTATTTTTTCGCCTGCAAAGCCGTCTTCTTTTTTCATTGTTATATCCACAACCCAACAGGAATCATTATATAAAAACCTTGTGGCTCCTCCTTCGGTAAAGACACCTCCCCCTGCCCAAATCACGCCTTTTTCAGTCTCAGTGATGGCAGTAACAGAGTTGTGGCAGAGGCCTTCGTTCTTTCCGAAATATAATATGTCCCCACCTTTTATCAGGGTTATTCCCCCATCTACAGCGGTATAAGAACCAAACCAGATATATCCGCAGCTGTCATGCAGTATCCTGTTTACATTGTTATCAAGAAGGCCCTGTTTTATGGTAAAACTGCTCCAGCCACCATTCCTCAGGACTGCTGCACCCTTAAAAGTACCTGCCCACAAAGAGCCGTCACTGCCATGGGATAAAGAAATGATCCTGTTGTCAGGCAGGCCGTCTTTTATGGTATAGGTGTCGATTATTTCTGTTTTATTTTCTAAATCATTCCCGTTTAATAAAACGGATAGCCCATTATGATGGCCTATCCATAGTCTTCCATAACTATCCATATATAAAGCCCTGACTATCGAAAGGGGTATGTCCCGGCCATTAATACTGATTTTGTCGATATGCGCGCATACTTCCTTTTTTACCCTGTCTATAATAAAAAGTCCATCATTTCCCCCGGCAAATATTATGTCGCCGGCCGGCAATATTACGGAAAATTCTCTCGAGCGCTCAAAAACTGCGATCCCATGGACTGTTTCAAGATCAGTTCCTTCTTCTGATGCTCCCGCTGTTGTTTTTGTAAAGACGAAATTTAATACAACGATCATTGCCGTTATCAAAACCAGCGACAAAGCAAAGACGCTTCTGTTTTTTCTGACAGCGACAACCCGTGTGTCAGCAAAATCACTATCCGGATCATCTGAAGGTTTTTTATTCATGCAAAAGTCTCCTGCCGGTCAATTGATCACTGCACAATTTATGTCTGAAATATAAGGTATTGCTTTCTTTGTTCTTACAGTAAAAACTGTTTATGTGCCCTTCATGGATGTTAAATAAACGCAATCATGCTAACATAGTGCTGCCTGAAATATATGTCTGTACAAAGAAAATCCATACACTGATATTTTATATCAGTTTTTCTCCGATTAAAATACCCTGCAATAATTTTTGAGGAAAATTTTTTCAATTTTTTCAATTTTAAAAGAGACTGATCTGAAACAACTGTTTTAAAATTCTATTTTGCTGATGCCGTCACGGGTACCTATCCATATATTCCCTTTATCATCCTGAAGCATTGTCTTGATTTCGTTGTCAGATAACCCATGGCTCGCTCTGATAATACTTATACCTGAGTTATCTTTCACTGCAAGTCCATCATATTCGGAACCTATCCATATCGACCCGTCCTCAGCCTGGAAAAGAGATCTGGCCTTCTCGCCTGCAAGGCCATCTTCCTTGAGCATAATGCCCTCTGTCTCCCATTTATCTTTTGTCAGCCTGAATATGGCGACACCTCCTTTATTATAGAATCCTGCTGCAACCCATACACTGCCATCCCCGAACTGTTTAATTGCGGTAATGTTATTATTCGGGAGCCCGTTATCATAATTAAAGTAAGACCACTCTCCATCCTTAAGTATGCTTATGCCTCCGGAGGGTATAGTGTACGATCCGAACCACAGGCTTCCATCAGTTGTTTCCAGGATATTATTTACCATATTGTTGATGAGCCCATCGGCAGAAGTTATAACGTTTGTGACGCTTCTGCCGTTTATGTCAATTATGGCTGCTCCTCCCCATGTGCCAACAAGCAGTCTTCCCTTACTGTCCTGTGTGACCCAGTTGACCCTGTCGTCAGGGAGCCCTTCTTTGACAGTCATGTTCTTAAGTTCAACGCCATCATAACTGGCCAGGCCTTTATCATGAGCAATCCATAAAATTCCCTTAGAATCAACACATAGCGATTTTACATATCTAAGCCTGATTTCCTCATCTAATTCCCCCAGATATGTCGCATTCCCCATGTCGATCCTTGAAACACCGTCCCAGCCTCCGGCCCATAATATGCCGTCTTTTTCAGCCAGTGCATTTGTATCATGAGGCGGGCGTATCACCATGATATTTGAAACAGGCAGGCCGTGAGGCACAATAATATGGCTGCTTTGCTCACAGGCGGACAGCAGGAATATAACTGCCGTCAGACAAATCACCAGTATGGCAGATAATGTGTATTTACCGGGTCTTTTTATATTAAAGTCACAATGCCTGATAAGCATTTTTCTAAGGCAGTTCATCATCATGTAATTTTTACAGTTTACCTGAGCATCCTGTTAAAATGCGCAGGCAAAAATCTCCTCATCCGGGGCGGCATTTTTGAAAGGTCGTCTTTTTTTATACCGCCTATATAAGCCATCAAATATAAATAAAACAGCATACCTGCGGTAATTGATACAAGTGTCGCAGCAGAATCAGGCAAATATCCTCCGTTAAATTTATTAATAACAGCTGCAGTTACAATACCTGTCAGATAAACAGTTACAGACATTGAAACTGATGATATAAAGGGTTTATATGAATTTTCGAAAATACCTGTCCTTATTTTTAATTTATTTCTTAATACAAACAAGTTGAGCATTATCGGGAGCAGATACCCAGCCAGACTTCCTATAATAGCCCCCATTATATTCAACTCCGGGATCGATATCAGAAAATAATTAACAGTAATTTTCAGTATAATACCCAGCAATAAATGGAATGTTGCGGTGTATAACTTTCCGGCAGCCTGAAGTATGACTGTCTGTATCTGTACAAGTGACATCAGGACTAGAACTGCCGCCCCGTATAACATCATCCTGTGCCCTTCGCCAAATCTGAGCAATAAATATATCTGCCTGCTCATTACAGCCAATCCGGCTGCAGATGGCAGCACTATCATCATACACAGCCGGAATGCGTATCTGGCCCTTTCCTCGATCAGGTCCCTGTTTTTCAGTGCCGCTGCGGCGGCCACAGCCGGCAGTACCACAGCAGACAGAGCAGAAACAACTGATATTGGCGCGTTCATCAACTGCTGATATTTATACAGATAACTGTATAACATCGTAGCATGTCCTTCGGCGAATCCGGCGGCAAGCAGCCGTGATTTGGTATTCCAGAGATCAACCAGATTGCCTGCATATTGCAGCCCCATGCAAAGCGTAATTGGTATCCCGTAATTCATAAGCCTTGATAACAACCTGCCATACCCCTGATTATTCTTTGCAGTATCTGTCAGATCTAATATGTCTGGTGTCGTGCTATCTGATGCAGCATACTTAGTATCTGCTTTTTTAAGACTGACAGAAGGATTTTTTTTGAAATATATAATCAGAAAACCAACTGAAAACAGAGCTCCTATGGACGTACCGGCAGCGCCTCCGGCGCAGGCTGCCTCAAGTCCATATTTGAGGAATATCCCGGCCAGTATGACTGTGAATGTCATATGCACTACTTGTTCCAATACCTGCGAAACAGCTGTGGGTAGCATATTGCCATGTCCCTGGAAATAACCTCTGTATGACGATGCTATTGAGGTAAAAAGGATCGCCGGTGAAAGTGTCAGGATGGCAAGATAAGCCTTATTGAAATTCAATGCGGCAGCAAGGGGCCTGGCGGCAGCCGCCATTAACAGGGCAGCCGCCAGGCCGGCAACTATCAGCAGAGCTCTGGCTATTCTGAAACTTCTTAGAGCATCTCTGTGCTTTTTTAATACGGTAAGCTCCGAAACCAGCTTTGAAATTGCAGAAGGTATCCCGGAATTTGTCAGTATATATACGAAGACATAAACCTGATAAGCAGCTGCATAAACCCCATTTCCTTCTTCCCCGAGGATCGCAAGGATAACAGGCACATATAGTATAGACATCAGCTTGACTATAAGCCCGGCTGCAGATAATACGGCAAAACCGCCTGTTGCTGATTTTTGTTTCATATGTGCCCTTTACCCCGCTACCAAAGTCAGCTTCAGAAATCGAGTTCCTCAGGTTCGAGCCCCTGCAGCAGATTTTTCAGCTCCGCTGCTTCTTCATTGGTTAGTGTTATGCCCTTCCCCATCTTTTTGTGATCTTCATTCCAATCTCTGATATCAAGCTTAGGTTCTCTGTCATTCCATGACACAATATTTACTTCTTTTTTCCAGCCTTTGGTCCCTTCGCCTATTATACCAAGGCATTTGATTATATTATAGTTTAAATCAGACATTTTTTCTCCTTTTTATCCGCCAATCGGCTAAATGATTTTTAATGATTTATTGATGATACGAATTACAAACCGGACGTTACAAAGCAAGCCGCCCTTTTTTACCGGGCACAGGTGTCTCCACCGGCTATTACCCTGACTATTTATATATTAAAGCATAATCTAAATATTGTCAACAAATATTAGTATATTTATTAAATAATTCTAAAAATCCTTTTATTTGGTTTTTATATAATTCAATACAAATATAAGTCACGGATCTTGTATATGCATAATTATCACTGTCATAAAAAGAGACATAAATAAAGCGCACACCAATAAAGAGATAACTACAATAAAGCTAAAGGAATCCTTACACTGGAGGAATCTTACGTTGCCCTGTTTTATAAATTATAATATAATGAACATGCTGCACATAAATATTTTGCACATAATAACAGATACCTGGTTTAATAATGTAAGATATAATTGAATGGTAAATCGAATATCAAAATAAATTACTTTCAGCATACAGCTGGAATAATTAATAAGCGGGGTATAGTCAAATGAAAAATAAACCTCTTTACGATGTAAGGCCAATATCGAATTTAAAGGAAATGCTGGAGTCCAGCACAACACTTTTCTCTGATAAGTCAGCATTCTGGGTCAAAAAATCAGAAGAAGCCGAATATTCACCGGTATCATATAAAGAATTCAAGGCCGATGTTGATTATATTGGAACTGCCCTCTGCAACGCAGGTCTCAAAGGAAAACGAATTGCGCTGATGGGCGAAAACAGGTATGAATGGGCTGTATCATATCTTGCAATAGTAAACGGAACAGGTATTGCAGTCCCTATAGATAAAGAGCTGCCTGAAAACGAAGTGGAAAACCTCCTGATACGTTCCTCCGCATCCGCCGTTATTTATTCCGGGAAAAATGCAAAAACCATAGAAAATATTTCAGCCCGTAACAATAATATAGTACTGTATATCAATATGGATCTTCAGGAATCATCCGAACGCTTTGAATCATTTTCGCATTTCAGAAAAAAGGGCGCAGTTTCACTGGATTCAGGCAACACTGACTTCATTCAGGCAAAAATTGATAATAACGCTCTCAGCATGCTTCTTTTCACTTCAGCAACTACAAGCGAATCCAAGGCTGTGATGCTTTCGCACACAAATATTTGCGCCAACCTTACAGCGATGTGTTCAATGCTCAATATAGAAAGCAGTGACATCTTCCTTTCCATCCTTCCCATACACCACGCCTATGAATGCACTTGCGGCTTCCTTTGCCCAATTTACAGAGGCGCTTCCATAGCCCATTTTGAAGGACTTCGTCACATACCCAAAAATCTGAAAGAGTCACGTGCGACTGTTGTACTTGGTGTCCCTCTGATTTTCGAAACAATGTACAAGAAGATCATCGATCACGCTTCCCAAATGCCCGGAGGCTTATTTAAACTGAAATTTGGCTGTGCCCTTTCTGATTTTTTAAGATTATTTGGTATAAATATAACCGGGAAGCTTTTTGCTCCAATACATGATACCCTGGGTGGGCATGTCAGACTTCTGATCAGCGGTGCCGCCGCAATAGATCCTAAAGTTTCAAAAGCTTTCAGGAGTTTTGGTTTCGGCTTTTTACAGGGGTACGGCCTGACCGAATGCTCACCTATAGTGGCTCTGAACCGTGATGTAGATTTCAAAGACGACGCCGCAGGATTACCCCTCCCGGGACTTAAGGTGGCTATTGATGAGAAAAACGCAGATGGCATTGGCGAAATAATAGTAAAAGGCCCAAGCATTATGTCCGGTTACTATGAAAATGATAAGGCAAACGCCGCAGCCTTCAAAAACGGATGGTTCCATACAGGGGACCTTGGCTATCTGGATAAAGATAATTTTCTGCATATCACCGGCCGGAAGAAGAATGTCATTGTAACAAGGAACGGAAAGAATATTTTTCCTGAAGAAATTGAAACAATGCTTAACAGAGGAACTTACATCAAAGAAAGCCTTGTTTACGGGAAGCACGATCCTGCTTCATCCAATCAGGATGATTTTATAATAACGGCCGCCATAGTCCCTGATATGGAAAAAATAGCGGAAGAATTCAATTCCGAAGAGATAAACGATGATTTTATTAAGAAACTTATAAAAACACATGTTAAAACTGTAAACGGGAATCTGGTTTCGTACAAGCATATCAAAGACATTGTAATACGCGAGAATGAATTTGCTAAAACTACGACCAAAAAAATTAAAAGATATATGGAAACACAAAAAGAAGGGGATGAATAACATCCTTCCCCTTCTTTATTTTACAGCAGCCCTTGATAAAAAATTACAGCTCTCAGGCTTTAATTCCGGCTTTCATGGATTCAGACTCCAAGGCTGGTTGTTCTCAGTTGCTCTACGGGTGTGCAGCTGCTTGTGGCAACGTGCCCTTTAAGAGGCATTATTTTTTCATGGATTGCGTCAATGATCCAGGCAGGCTGAGGGAAGAAATAATTTTCCAGCTCGTGTGCCGGCGTTATCCAGTTCTTCGCTCCAACCACAACCGGAGGTGCATCCAGATAATCAAAAGCCAGTTCGCTTATATTCTGGGCCATGTCCTTAAGATGCGAGCCACGTTCACAGGCATCACTTGAAAGCAGGATTTTGCCTGTTTTCCTGACCGACTCAAGTACCTTCTCATAATTAAACGGGACCAGTGATCTGGCATCAATGACTTCTGCCGAGATTCCGTATTTTTCCTCAAGGATATCTGCGGCTTCCAGCGCTCTGTAAAGAGTAGCGCCTGCAGTCAGTATTGTGATGTCCCTTCCCTCCCTTTTAATGTCAGGTTCGCCTATCGGAACCTCGTAATATTCCTCAGGCACACCTCCAGGATGGAACAATTCGCCAATATCATATGTCCTCTGGCTCTCAAAAAATACCACCGGATCAGTTCCCATCAAGGCAGTGTTCATAAGCCCTTTTGCATCATATGGTGTCGCCGGGAAAACGACCTTAAGTCCGGGTATATGTGTGCACAGGGATGTCCAGTCCTGCGAATGCTGCGCGCCATATTTTGACCCTATGGAAACTCTCAGTATTACCGGCATTTTCAGCACTCCCGCGCTCATTGCCTGCCATTTGGAAAGCTGGTTGAATACTTCATCCCCGGCACGCCCCAGAAAATCACAATACATCAGCTCAGCTATGACACGCCCTCCGCAAAGCGCATATCCTACAGCAGAACCGACTATTGCTCCTTCTGAAATCGATGTGTTAAAAAGGCGCTGGTAAGGCAACGCTTCTGTTAAGCCACGATACACCGCAAAAGCACCGCCCCAGTCTCTGTTTTCTTCTCCATAGGCAACAAGTGTGGGATCAACATAGAACTTGTCGATTATCGCTTCGAAAACAGCGTCTCTGAACTGGTAAACCTTATTTTTTGAAACAGGCTTGCCGTTTTCAAAGGCAGTCCTGATCTTGCCGGCTATCTGCCTGACACGTGGGTTATCTTCCTTCTTCATAAGAGTCTCGCATTCACGGTCTTCCATTTTTTCTGCTCTGGCATTGGAAAACATAAGATCCGATATTAAATTCGGCTCAGCTGAAAGATCCATTCTGGGCGAAATACTGTCGTCGGTTGCAAGCCTGCAAATCCTTGTTATTATATTTCTTACATCCTCTCTTATTGATTCCAGTTGTGTATTCGTCGCTACACCCGCCTCAGCCAGCTTCGCAGCATACTCTTCAAGCGAGTCATTCCTGGTCCAGGCTTCTATCTCTTCCTTTGTCCTGTAGCTGGAAGCATCTGATGGCGAATGGCCCGTGATCCTGTATGTCAGTGTGTCAAGCAATACGGGCCCTTTTTTCTCTTCAAGAACAGCCTTCTTCCTCCTGATTGCATCTATTACTGCCAGAGGATTATAACCATCTACTCTCTCGGCATGCATCTGCTCAGGATTGACGCCTGCCCCGACCCTTGCCAGGATTTCATATCCCATTGTTTCACCACAGGTCTGTCCGCCCATTCCATACTGATTATTAAAAAAGTTGAATATTATCGGGAGCCCGCCCTTGTAGTCTCCTTCCCAAAGTTTCCTGAACTGGTCCATTGCCGCCAGGCAGATGCCTTCCCATACTGGCCCGCAACCCATGGAAGCGTCGCCGATATTGGCAATGACTATCCCTTTCTTTTTGTTGATTTTTTTATAAAGGGCAGCGCCCACAGATATGTCGCCGGATCCGCCTACTATAGCATTATTCGGATAAATGCCAAAAGGTGTAAAGAATGCGTGCATCGAACCGCCAAGCCCCTTGTTGAAGCCGGTCTTTCTGGCAAAAATTTCGGCAAGCGTGCCATACAGCAGAAAATCATCGGCAACCGCTTTGATGTCGCCGCTCTTGTTTATAGTACTGACTGCCTTAAGTACTGCGCCGCCAAAAAACGTTTCCATTATTTGATTTAACTCAGCCGGTTCCAGCTTCCTTATTGCAGATAAACCTTTGGCTATGATCTCACCATGGCTCCTGTGTGAACCGAAAATATAATCATCTTTATCCAGCAAAAAAGCCTGGCCGACAGCCGAAGCTTCCTGTCCGAGGGAAAGGTGCGCCGGCCCGGGATGATTATAAGTGATCCCGTTATACTCATTAGTTGTTTTTATAGAGTTGAGCATTGTTTCAAACTCGCGGATCAGGGCCATATCTCTGTAAATGCCTATAAATTCCGCATTGGTGTAGCTGCCTTTCTCTTCCTCTACAGATTTGGAGTAACTGTTCACCGGTATATCTGAAAATTTTATTCTACCTTTTTTCCTTACTACATCCGGATTAATAAATTGTGATTTGGGCATTGTAAAAATCTCCTTATATGTTGTTTGCTTTCAGGCTTGCTTCTCTTTTGCCATCAGCATCAAATCCTTACCATACATCATTAAATCTTTATCATACAGCATTATACTCTTATCATAAAAGCAGCTTCCCTGATGATTTCGCTGACAGTGGGGTGAGGAAACACCATTTTTCTGATATCGCTTATTCTGAGTCCTGCGCCTGCCATAAATGACAGGCCATATATCATTTCTGAGGAATAGCTTCCCATCAGATGTATGCCGAGAAGCCGTCCTGTTCCCTTTTCCGCAATAAGCTTGCAGATACAGTCGCCGGCAGCTTCATTCTCCGCCGCAAACCTGCCGCTGTACGACATGGGTATGCTTATCTGTGCATAGTCCAGACCTTTTGCCGCAGCTGATTCAGATGTTTCGCCGACAGACGCGACCTCCGGATTTGTATAAATAACAGAAGGTATTGAGTCATATCTCACAGGATTCCTGATACCCGCCATATGGTCCACACAAGCTTCAGCTTCCATGTATGCCGTATGTGCAAGCATGGAGGTACCGTTTACGTCTCCGGCGGCATATATCCCTGATATATTGGTCCTGCCAAACTCGTCAGTAACGATCCGCCCTCTGTCTGTATAAACAGAAACATTTTCAAGGCCTATGCCGGATATCACCGGCCTGCGCCCTATACTCATCAAAACTCCTGATGCCTCCGTTACAATTTCCGCGCCATCTCCCTGCATGCATATGACAGATCCTTTTTTTATCCCGGCAGCCCTGGATTCAAGCCTGAAATTGACACCTTTCTTTTTATATATCTCCATGAGCGCGCCGGATATTTCCCTGTCGGTATTTCCGGCAATATGGTCAAGCATTTCGATAATTGTCACCCGGCTTCCGGCCGAATTGAAATATGAAGCCATTTCCAACCCGATGATACCGCCTCCTACAATTGCCAGGGTCTCAGGCACATGTTCAAGGGACAGGATTTCCCTGTTTGTATAAACATATCCTTCTTTCAGGCCTTCATCCAGGCCGTTAATCCGGGGCAGAACCGGTACTGATCCGGTAGCTATAAGAAGCCTTTTCCCTGAATAAGTGCCGGACGGAGCTGATATTTCAAACAAACCATCTTTTCTGCCCTTTATAACAGCTTCTTCGGAGACCACCTCTACACCCAGCTTTTTTACAGTGCTCTTTATAGCTCCGACAAGTTTTTTTACAACCTTGTCTTTACGTGCAACAACTGCTCTGTGATCAAGCTTTATAGCCCCTTCGTCCACATTTATACCATATGCTTTGCCGTGCCTGACGCCGTCAAATACCTTGGCTGAATAAAGAAGTGCCTTTGAAGGGATACAGCCTTCATTCAGGCAGACACCGCCCATTGATTTTTTTTCTGCAAGCAGGACGGAAAACCCCTTGCCGGCAGCCCTTTCGGCAGCCAGATATCCTGCCGGCCCACCGCCGATTACAATCAAATCATATACCATCAATATAATCCCTCCGCATAATTTCTCAGCGTAACAGTCAAATATTTCAACCCATTGCCGCAATAAGCGTAAAATCTTCAAGCGCCGCTGCCAGATCCTTCAGGAACCTTGCCGCCGGAGCACCATCGACCGCCCTGTGGTCAAATGTCAGGGATAACCCCATTGCAGGATAGAATTCATTATCTTTCCCGTTCAGCCTTATCCTTTGTACTATATTACAGACTCCAAGAATACCAGTCTGAGGCGCATTAAGTACGGGTGTGAAAGACTCGACTCCGAGGGTGCCGAGGTTGGTTACAGTAAAAGTCCCCCCTTTCAGAAGGTCAGGATTTACAGTTCCCTTCTGGCAGCTTTCAATCAGCTCCTTTGCCTCAGATGAGAGTGCCGCCAGCGATTTTGTGTCAGCATCCCGTATTACCGGTACCATAAGCCCTCGTGCAGTATCAACGGCAACACCAAGGTGGACATGGTCATAAACCAGCAGGTTTTCTTCAATCAGCTGTGCATTAAGAGGTCCGTGCTTTTTTAATATTCTTGAAACTGCATATAAAATCATATCATTGAGGGTAATGTTTGCGGCACCGAAGCTCTCACTCTTTTCCTTGACTTTTTTCCTGTATGCCAGTATTTCGGAGGCGTCAAATGATGAATTCAGCGTGAGCTGAGCG
>JAQUNY010000033.1 GCA_028717405.1 Eubacteriales bacterium | reverse complement strand
GGCGGATACTCGGATTTTTCAGAGATAAAGACCTGGAACTTTAAGCCCTGTAGTTTCATCGTAACCGCACATTATATTAAGCGATTGTACTGCTTGCCAGGCTGCGCCTTTGCCGAGATTGTCCAGTGCTGAAACTATGATCACGCGTCCCAGCCTTTCATCTGCAACTACACCGATGTCGATGAAGTTGGAGCCTGAAGAATATTTTGTTTCAGGCAGGCGGCCTTCCGGCATGATCCTGACGAAAAATTCTTCCTTATAGTACTCTTCATATATGGATAGTATTTCCGCGGTGCTGGCACGCTTTTTAAGATTGGCATACAGTGTACACATCATCCCCCTTTTCATTGGGACAAGATGTGGAGTGAATGAAATCAGGACAGGCGCCCCTGCGAGATTGCCAAACTCCTGCTCGATTTCTGAAGTGTGGCGGTGTGTTGAGACCGAATATGCCTTAAAGTTTTGAGAGCATTCACTATACTGGAAGGGCAGGTCCGTCTTGCGGCCTGCTCCTGTTACGCCTGATGCTGCGTCAATTATTATGTTATCAGTGCTGATTATGCGGTTTTTCATAAGCGGTGCGGCTGCAAGGATCGAGCATGTAGGGTAGCAGCCGGGATTAGCTACAAGCGATGCGGTTGAGATGCTGTCCCTGTAAAGCTCGGGAAGGCCATATACAGACCGGCCGAGAAGATGAGGCATCGTGTGCTTTTTACCATACCACTTTTCATATATTTCGACAGATTTATATCTGAAATCTCCGCCGTGATCAATCACTTTTTTCCCTTTTTCAAGAAGCAGAGGTATAACTTCTGAAGATATGCCCTCACTTAAGGCGGTAATGAAAAGATCAGCTTTTTCGTGGATAGACGCGACATCCATTTCTTCGCAGTATAAATCAGTGATTCCGGCAAGGTGGGGGTATACATCAGAAATCTTTTTACCGGCAAAGCTGTGGCTCACGACACAGCTGACCTCCACACCCGGGTGGAGCAGAAGCAAACGTGTTATTTCTATGCCGACATAACCAGTGGCTCCCAATATTCCGACACGGATCATATAAGCAGACCTCCCTCAAAACTATATTGATTTATAATTATACATACGAATGTATAAAAATGCAAGAAAATAATTTGTGTGTATTATTTTTTATTGAGTTATTTTTCGTGTAATTTTTGCAGAAAAATTATTTTAAGTGAGTCGGTAATGCGAAATCCGGGGAACGCGAAATTCGATGCGAAATACTGGCAACGCGAAATCTTGACAACAGGATAGGCAAGGGGTTATATTTAAATAAATAAGCCTGCAAACGTTGTCATAGAATATATTGAACGTGAAGCCGTGACATATCGCGATATACCACGACATATTGTGAATAAATATTAAGAGAGGATTAGCTGATGAAACTACCTGAAATCAAAGAAGAGAGACGCCTCAAACTCAAGCATTTCCCCACGCCCATGCAGGCATTCATATTTCGAAATTGGGAAATGGTCCCACTTGACAGATTGGCCTCCATTCTTGGAACAGAACCTGGAAAGGTAGCGCGACAGGCAGAGAAAATGGGCCTTCCTCCCCAAAAAGAAACAAGTATGTGGCAGCAGAAGGGATACATAACAATCATCCGTTCCAACTGGCACATATTGCCATATGATCAGCTGCTTGAGCTTCTGGGCTGGGATGCCGATAAACTTGCCATGATATTAAAGGAAGATGATTTCCTCGAAATAAAGCTTGGACGCTATAAGCATGGATGTACAAGGGTTGAATACACAGAACTGTCTTTGGAGCAGGAGAAGGAAACGTCAGAGATCAAGGCTGCAATGGATGAATATGTGCGTCGATATGACAGAGAAGAGACTGCTCAGCCATTTGAATTTTTCTCTCATGATGATGAGACAGGAACAGAAAGCGGCAATAGTAATAGTGATGGGACAAAAGTCGGGAACCTGAAAGTTATAAATAATACAAATGATCCTGATATATGGGCATTTCTGAAAAAAATCACCGGAGAATTTTATGATAAATGGGGTATTGATATATGCGATGAGCTGGTATTGAAGTATTGTGATGATAAAAAGCAGCGCCGGATCTCTGAATACCATGAAATCACTGTAGAAAGCGGCAGAATAACTATAATTGCGGCAGACAGGGCCGGAATAATAAGGGGGCTTGTGTATCTGGCAGATATGGCTGATGCCAGGGGCGGACCATTTTATATACCGGGGATACACAGGCGAACTCCGCGCTTTGACAGGCGTATTATTTATTCATATTGCGGATTGTATACTACTGCATTTGATGTTGACAGCAGGATCTACCTGCCGGATGAGCTTCTATATAAATATGCAAAAACCGGTGTTAATGGAATCTGGCTGCAGGCAGTTTTATACCTTCTCACCGAATTCCCTTTTGAGCCTTCAATGTCCAAAGGATGGGAAAAACGCCTGTCCAATCTGAAAGAGCTTGCAGACAGAGCATGGAAGTTCGGCATAAAGATATATCTGTATTTGAATGAACCGCGTTCAATGCCCCTGGATTTTTACACGATTCATCCTGAATTAAAAGGGCATGTTGCTGACGGACATGCATGTATGTGTACTTCGGTGCCGCAGGTACGTAAATACCTGTATGATGCTGTTCAGTCGCTATGCAGGGCAGTGCCCGGCATCGGCGGGTTTTTTACGATCACCTCTTCGGAAAACCTGACCAACTGCCACAGCCATTCAAACTCTGATGGAAGTGTAAATTGCCCCCGCTGCGGTGACAGGAAAAAATTCGAAGTAATTGCAGAAGTCAATACTGTGATCGATAATGCTGCACGGGGGGTGTCTTCTGAGATCAAAACCTTTGCATGGACCTGGGGATGGAGACTCAACAGCAAGAATGTAAATGAAGAGGAAGAAAAAGAAAAATGTATAGCTGCAATACCTGCTCATATGGGCATTATGGCAACAGGAGAGCATCGTATGCCGTATATGGTAGGGGGAATAAGCGGGATAGTATCCGATTATACACTGTCTATTATCGGACCGGGAGATGTGAGCATCAGTGAATGGCAGGCTGCTAAAAAGACCGGGCATCCGACTGCCGCCAAGGTTCAGTTTAACTGCACATGGGAGTGCTCAACAGTGCCTTTTCTTCCTGTATATGGGAATATCATAAAGTATTTGAAGAACCTCAGCGATGCCGGAGTTGAAAGCCTTTTACTCAGCTGGACGCTTGGCGGGTATCCGTCGCCAAATATTAAAATCGCGTCTGCTCAATTTTTCAGTGAAATATTGATAGACGAGAAATCCATCAAATTTGATGGTGGAAATGGTGATGGTGGAAATGGTGATGTCGGGAACTGCAGTAACAGTAACAATTTGGGAAAGAACATAAGTGAAGATGAAGCCTATGACAGTATGTTCAGTGCGCTTTACGGCGAAAACGCAGCGTTGGTGAGGAAAGCGACAGATATTTTTTGCGAAGCATTCAGGGAGTTCCCGTTTCACATAAGGGTAGCTTATTTTGCTCCCCAGAATGGCGGCCCTTCAAACCTGCTTTTTGATGAGCCGACCGGATTGGAAGCAACAATGACATGTTTTGTATATGATGACCTGGAAAAATGGCGTTCCATTTATCCGGTTGACATTTTTGAAAATCAGTTCAGGCTCTTGAGTGAAAAGTGGGAAAAAGGGTTGCGGCTGCTTGACAAACTGCCTCCGTCCGAGCTTAAGGATGCTGCGGAATCAGGCTATTCGCTTTTTAAATCATCTTATGACCAGATCAGGTTTGTCCGGGCAAGGGACGCTTTTATAAAGGAAAAAGACAGCACACGCAAAAATGAATTACATGGATTGATGAAAGAATTGATTAAGGATGAGCTGAAAACAGCTGTAAAGGTTTACCGTATCATGCTCAGAAATCCGACAATAGGTTATGAGGCAGCAAACCACTACTATTTCAGCAGGCAGATGCTGGCAGAAAAAATAATCAACTGCAGCTATCTGTTGAGAAAAATATAACGGCCTTATGCAATATACCTATGCAATATATACAAAGAAACGCCGAAAAGTTTGTTTAAAAAGCAAATAGCAGACCTACCCGGACAAATGATATCATTAACCTGTAAAAATACCGACAGGAGGAATATTAATGGCTGGATTAAGATTTAAAAATGTTTATAAGGTATATCAGGGCGGTGTAACCGCTGTCAATGATTTCAATCTCAATGTGGATGACAAGGAATTCCTTGTTTTGGTTGGACCTTCGGGATGCGGCAAAAGTACTACGCTGAGGATGGTTGCCGGACTTGAGGAAATAACCGACGGCGAAGTATATATCGGGAACAGGCTGGTCAATGATGTTGCGCCCAAGGACAGAGATATTGCAATGGTTTTTCAGAACTATGCCCTTTATCCTCATATGTCAGTTTATGACAACATGGCTTTTGGCCTTAAACTCAGAAAAACACCTAAAGAAGAGATAAAAAGGAGGGTCAATGAAGCTGCCAGGATACTCGGAATAGAGCATCTTCTGGACAGAAGACCGACAGCTCTCTCAGGAGGGCAGAAGCAGAGGGTAGCTCTGGGGCGTGCCATAGTCAGGGACCCGCAGGTGTTCCTTCTTGACGAGCCGCTTTCAAACCTTGATGCAAAGCTCAGAGCGCAGATGAGGACCGAGCTCAGCAAGCTTCACCAGAGACTGCAGACAACTTTTATTTATGTTACGCACGACCAGGTAGAAGCAATGACAATGGCAAGCAGGATCGTTGTTATGAAAGATGGCTTCATACAGCAGGTTGATTCTCCACAGGCTCTTTATGAAAAACCGACCAATTTGTTTGTGGCAGGTTTTATCGGCAGCCCGCAGATGAATTTTATAAAAGCCGACGTGGAAGAAGAGAACAATAGTATTTTTATCAAATTCGGGAGAAATGCAATAAAACTTGCTGAGGGAAAAGCAAAGAAACTTGAAGCAGCCGGATATGTGGACAAACATGTTATGATAGGCATTAGGCCTGAAGATATCCACGATGAAGAAATGTTCCTGCAGCAGATGCCTGATGATGTTGTCGAAGCTAAGGTGGAAGTTGTGGAGATGCTTGGCTCTGAAACGCTCCTGTTCCTTCTTATTGACGGAGCAAGCGGCAATGTGTGTGCCAAGGTCAGCTCAAGATGTAAAGCAAGGCCGGGCGATGTTATCAATGTGGCAATAGATTCGAATAAAGTACATGTGTTTGACAGGGACACAGAGAAGACAGTTATGAATTAACCCTGACCTGATCGTTTTGAATCTGAATAAATAATTACGAGACCGGTGTGACCATCTCACACCGGTCTTTTTAGTTCGCCCGACATGGGCAGTGAAGATAAGACAGGGGACGGTTCTGTGTCTTGAACATCTGATGATGCCTCGATAGGACAGGGGACGGTTCTGTGTCTTGAGACAGCTGATTTCTCTGCCCCACCGGATCTGCTTGCCTGTTCAGAATTTTCCATTAGCAGGCAGTATGAGTTCTGCGTATTCAAATATGTAGGGCAGAGAAATTTCATAGGACACAGAACCGTCCCCTGTCTCATTCGGACATAGAACCGTCCCCTGTCTTACCCTGGTGGCTGCCTGTGCCCGTGACTTGATAATAAAATTTAATCTGTGTATAATATTCCGGTGTGATGCACTTGAAAAGAGGTCGGAGAATTGCCGTTAAAACAGTTGCAGGAAGCAGTTGATCAGGCTGCCGGAATAACAGGTTTTGAAACCGGGATAACAGACTTTTCAGGGAATATTATGGCATGCTCGGTAAAATCCAGAAACACCTCAACAGAAAAGTGGGCGGCTGAGTTTGCTTATCTGGGGGTTACAGAAGCTTTTGTCGCAGGATATTTATTTCGCCGCATCGTTAAAAAAAGCGGTGGCGACCTGATAGCCTTTTTTAAAATCGACGGCGTACCTGCTGAAAGCGAGCCGGATATAAGCATCAAAAAGATGATTCGCCTGTTTGCGTCCACAGTTTCAGGGATCAGGAGTGAAGCTGAAGAGAAGCCTGACAAAAGCACATTCTTCAGGAGCATCATAACAGAGAATATACTGCCGGGTGATATCAGCCTGAGGGCGAGGGAACTTCGCCTTGACGCTGATGCGGTAATGACTGCATATTGTGTAAAAATTGTAGGCGCCGAGAAAAACAGCGCGGGGCTCTACGATGTTCTTATAAATCTTTTCCCAAATAAAAACAAAGATCATGTGATATTGCTTGATGACAGCACAGCTGCACTGGTCAAAGAACTGAAGGAACCGAGACCTGTACAGGCATCTTCGTATATGTCGGACAAGATGCAGCAGGAGATGGAAGATGAGATGACTGCTATCGCCGGGACGATATCATCCATGCTTATAAGCGAGCTGATGGTCAGGGCACAGATCGGGATCGGGTCAAGAGTTCATGATATACGCGAGATTGCGCGGTCTTTCAGGGAAGCACAGACAGCTATAGCCATAGGTAACATATTTGAAAATGATAAAACTGTTGTGGACTACAACAAACTGGGCATAGCCAGATTGATTTATCAGCTGCCGCTTACACTTTGCAGGCTTTTTTTGAAAGAGGTTTTTAAGGACAGGCCTTATGAGGATTTCGATTCTGAGACAGTATTGACAATAAGAAAATTTTATGAGAATAATCTTAATGTAAGCGAAACAGCGAGACAGCTTTATATCCACAGGAATACTCTTATCTACAGGATCGATAAGATCGAGAAGCAGACAGGTCTTGATCTCAGAAAGTTTGAAGATGCTGTAATACTTAAGGTAGCAATGATGGTCAAAAAATATCTCGACAGCTGCAGCAATCAGGCTCAATGATCCAGGGAATGGCGTTGAGCAGGGATGCCTGTCAGGCGGGTCAGAAAACTTTCTACACCGTAATTGATGTAGAAATATCAGTATTTGTTGTTATTTTTCATAAGACAAGCGGAGGTGTGATGTGCTTGAAATGGCCAATGTTACAAAAATATATGAAAACGGCACAGTTGCGCTGAAAAATATAAATTTGTCCGTAGCAAAGGGTGAATTCGTATTTATAGTCGGCCAAAGCGGTTCGGGTAAATCTACCTTGCTAAAGCTGATTTTAAAAGAAGAAGATGCAACGAAGGGCGAAATATTTGTAAACGGTTATCAGCTGTCTCTTATCAGCAGAAAAACTGTCCCCTATCTTAGAAGGTGCATGGGTTTTGTTTTCCAGGATTTCAGACTGTTGACGGGGAAAACTGTATATGAAAACGTAGCTTTTGCCATGAATGTCACCGAAGCCCTGCCCAAGGAGATCAGAAGGCAGGTGCCCATGGCACTTGCTCTTGTCGGCCTCAGTAAAAAAGCGGATGCATATCCATGGCAGCTTTCAGGAGGAGAGCAGCAAAGAGTAGCTCTTGCAAGGTCACTGGTCAACAACCCGAAGCTGATCCTGGCGGATGAACCAACAGGCAACCTTGATCCCGAGACATCTTTCGAAATAATCAAGATCCTTAAAGACGTCAATGCTATGGGAACAACAGTGATAGTCGCTACGCATGAAAAACAGATAGTAAATTCAATGAAGATGCGCGTTGTTGCAATAGATAAAGGCGACATTATAAGGGATCAGGAGAAAGGATCATATACCTAATGAAAATCAGGACAGTCAGGAAGATCATAACTGAAGGCCTGCAGAACACATACAGAAACAAGCTGATGACTGCGGCTTCCATAGGTACTGTGGCTGCCGCGCTCGTGATTTTCGGGATATTCTGGCTCCTCATTCAGAATTTTAACTATAATCTTGACATTATCAGGCAGCAGCCTGAAATGGTAATATATTGTAATCCGGAGCTGGAAGAAACAAAAGTCAGACAGATTGAGAATTCTATAAAAAACAATGAAAAAATCGAAGAATACACACGAGTCAGTAAAAAAGAAGCTTTTGACAAAGTGGGAGAGATCCTCGGAGACAAGAAGAATCTTCTCGAGGGCATGGACGAGAGTTTCCTGCCGGTTTCATTCGTTCTCAAACTGAGAGATCCTTCAGAAAGCGGGCCAGTAGCAGCAGAATATGAAAAGGTTGCCGGGATTGAGAAGGTGGATTATGCAAAGGGGCTAATAGATTTTATTACTAAACTGACAAACTGGATAAGGATAATAAGCACAGTCCTGCTTATCATATTGCTCGGAGTGTCGGTTTTTATAATATCAAATACGATAAAGCTGACTGTCTATGCCAGAAGAAAAGAAATTGGCATAATGCAGTACATTGGTGCTACCGACTGGTATATAAGATGGCCTTTCATAATTGAAGGAGCGCTGATTGGATTGATTGGCGCCATAATTTCCTTCCTGCTGGTAAGTTATGGCTATACGGCAGTTGTAACGAAATTCAATACGGATCTGGATCAGATAAGCACAGGCTTCAACAACTTCCTCTCACTGATAGAAATGAGAAGCATAAGCGCCAGGATACTGAGCGGTTATATTATTACAGGCATTATTGTGGGTGCCGCAGGGAGCTTTCTTTCAATCAGAAAACACCTGTATGTTTGACATGATTCCGTCATGATGCTATAATTATTCGACGGAGGAATTGCATAATGTACATAAGTTTTCCAAGGATCACTGCCGCTGTATGCGTGATGGCTGTTTTTCTCTTTGGCGGTACTGTTTTTGCAGATCCGATAGAGGACGCGCTGCAGCAGAAAGAATATGTTGAAGACAGGCTGGAAGATGCCAGCGCAAGGAAGACCGAAGAGCTAAACAGGCTCAATAATGCACAATCCCAGAAAAACAGCATACTTAATCAGCAGCACAGTGCAAGTGACACATATGCCCAGCTTCAGAACGCAATAAATGATATGGATGCCAGGATAACAGATCTGGACCAGACTATAGCAGTAACACAAAATGACTATGAGGACAAGCTGAAAAAGTTTAAAACCAGGCTCAAAAGCATGTATCAGAACGACAACAGGTCGTATGTCGCCGTCCTGATGGAGTCGCAGGATGTTGGTGATTTTTTCCAAAGACTGGAATACATGGTCAGATTCGCAAAGGAAGACAAGCGGATAATGCAGGCGATAACTGATCTTAAAGCCGATCTCGAGATGAAAAAGGCCCTTCTTGCTGAGGAAAAAGCCCGCAAGGAAAACCTGGCAAACCAGCAGCTGGCTTACATCAGCCAGTTAAGTGCCACACAGGCTTATATCGATGTCACCATAAGGCAGACAAGCGCTGAATATGATTACTGGAGGCGGCAGGAGGATGCATTTGCCTCCCAGGCACAGGAATGGTCCAGACTCATATTGAGCTATCAGGGCAAAGACACTGTTTACTATGCCGGTGGAGGCATGATCTGGCCGGCACCCGGATATACATTTATATCATCAGATTATGGAATGAGGCCTCATCCGATACTTGGCGTATATAAAATGCACACCGGCATCGACATAAACGCTCCCTGGGGCGCTTCAATAGTCGCCGCGAATGACGGCATCGTGATTTTTTCAGGATATCAGAGCGGGTATGGCAACGTTATAATAATTGACCACGGCGGAGGTATAGCAACCTTATATGCCCATTGCAGCAGCCTTCTGGTCTGGGCCGGAGCTATCGTAGACAAGGGAATGCTCATAGCGAAAGCGGGGAGCACCGGGTTATCCACAGGACCTCACCTTCATTTTGAAGTAAGATATAACGGCCAGATGGTCGATCCAAAAAATTATGTGAGTCCGTAAGTATTTCTCCAAATCCGGATAAACAGCACCTGCATTAATATCAGCAAACAGTATGGAGGGATTTTTTTTGGCAGACAAGGCAAAAAAACGTTTTGGCGCCGCCAGTCTTGTTATCGTGGCGTTATTGACATTTATTGTGACAACTCTTATATATTACGGCAGGGATATAAATAATCCTGCTTACTCAATTTCTTTCGATCCTGGAAATGTATCATATGGCAACATCCAGAAAATCAATGATATCAGGGATATCCTTTCTACTGCGTACTATAAGGAAATCGATGAGGATGTGCTGCTTGAGGGCATGGCTGAAGGCATGGCGTATGCGCTTGACGACCCTTATACCGTCTATTTTGATGCAGAGCAAATGCAGCTGTTTCTCGAAGAAGCTGAAGGAAGCTACTCGGGTATCGGTGTTACTGTAAATATGGATACAGACGGCCTTTTGACTGTAGTTGAACCTTTTGAAGGCTCTCCGGCTATAGAAGCGGGAATGAGGCAGGGAGACAAAATCATAGGTGTCGATGACGAAGATGTTACCGGTATAAATGATGAATACCTTATAATTTCCAAAATCAAGGGCCCCGAGGGAACAACAGTAAAGCTGACTGTTTACAGGCCTTCAGAACCATTGCCTGTCGAAATGGTTATCGAAAGAAGGATCATTAAAATAGACAACATAAAAAGCCGTATGCTTGATGCAGAAACCGGATACATCAGGATTGTCAAGTTCGACGGCGAAATATATTATTATTTTGAACAAAAACTAAATGATCTCATAAACCAGGGCATGAAATCTCTGATTATTGATGTAAGAGATAATCCGGGAGGATCGTACGACCAGGTTGTGGCGATCATCGACAGGCTGATCCCCGAGGGATTAATAGTATATACCGAAGACAGGGACGGAAATAAAGAGGAAGAGTCCTCTGATCCACAAAATCTGGGAATGCCTCTGGCAATACTGATCAATGAATATAGCGCAAGCGCGTCGGAAATACTGGCAGGAGCGGTCAGAGACAGCGGAACAGGAATACTCGTCGGAGAGAAGACTTTCGGCAAAGGACTTGTTCAGAGCCTTGTTACGCTGGATGATGGTTCAGGGCTGAAATTCACAATTTCAACCTATTTTACTCCTGCGGGATTTTGTATACATGACATAGGCATTGAGCCAGATATAAAAGTTGAGCTTAGTGAACAGTATAAGTATTTTGCTGTGTCGCAGATACCTGAGACCGAAGACATACAGCTTTCAGCCGCAAGAGAAGCCCTGAAGGGAATAAGCCCGCCTGTTTCATCTGATATTGCGCCGGATGCTGTGCCGGATGCTGTGCCGGATGCTGTGCCGGATATACAATAAAAGCCTTGAAAGCCTTAAAAGAGCCTTAAAAAGACCGGATAAAATATTTGACAAGCCTGCTTTACCTGTGTTAAACTGAAAAAGGTCAGATTTTAGCGGGTTTTGCCGGCAAGGTGAAAGACTGCGGACTGAATCAAGAAATATTTGCAGGAGGAGTTTAACCTATGGAAAAGGGTAAGGTAAAATGGTTTAATGCTGAGAAGGGTTTCGGCTTCATTGAGAGAGAAGGCGGAAGAGATGTGTTTGTTCATTTTTCAGCAATAAACATGGAAGGCTACAAAACACTCGAAGAAGGTATGGAAGTTGAATTTGACGTAGTCGAGGGAGCAAAGGGCCCGCAGGCATCAAACGTTCAAAGGCCGTCAGAATAAAAAACCGAATTTGACAGAAAACAAAGGTAGCCACTCTGGCCCCGGCAGGTTTGCCGGGGCTTAGTTTTGCCCGGCAGGGCTTGTATGAGCAGTCAGAAATTGATTTGGGATCGGTTTTTGACATTTAGTACGTTTAGCGCTGATCCTTCTTAGATACTTGAAAATTGAAACTCATATCTATATAATGGTAACACTGCTTTTAGTGTGCTTGTGAGTTGAGATGCATTGTTACAGATCCGGTTTTGTCAAAAGTACTCAGCAGTTGAGCCGGACGGTTTGCGCTAAGGGATCGGATCCCTGTAAAGCTCATTAAAAGCTCGTGGAAACGCATAAAAAGCTCATTGATTGCACATAGATGGTACAGTGCGTTTTTGCAGCCGGAAAGATGGGTAAATGTTGCGGGCAGAGAAATGTTACACTTAGTACACATTTTTGTAAAACATTTTATAAATACTTAAAATGTTCTGCATCTGCAGTTTCAGCCGGTCCTTTACGGCATGCAGCCGGCATGACCAGCCGCAATATGAAGCGGATCACTACAGCGTGGGAGGAAGAAGCATGATTGAGATTCTGAATTTGACCAAAAATTATGGTCAGATAAGAGCGGTGGACAATATCAGCTTTACTGTTCAGAAAGGCGAGATACTTGGTTTCCTTGGCCCAAATGGAGCAGGGAAGACTACTACCATGAACATCATTACAGGATATCTCCCTTCTACTGAGGGAACGGTCAGGGTATGTGGTTTTGATATAATGGATGACCCCAAGGAAGTAAAAAGGCGCATAGGCTATATGCCTGAACAACCGCCTCTTTATATGGACATGACGGTAATTGACTTTCTTGATTTTGTCGGCGAACTGAAAACTGTTGACAAAAAAAAGAGAAGGGCGCAGATCAACGACATTATGGAGCTTGTCCAGATAACCCATGTCAGTAAAAGACTCGTGAAAAATCTCTCAAAGGGATACAAACAAAGGGTAGGGCTGGCGCAGGCACTGATAGGGAGCCCTGAAGTTCTTATACTCGATGAGCCGACAATAGGGCTTGATCCAAAACAGATAATCGAGATAAGAAAACTGATAAGGGCTTTGGGAAAAGAGCATACAATAATACTCAGCACCCATATCCTGCCTGAGGTCAGTATGATTTGCGATCGTGTAGTCATTATCAACAAAGGTGTCATAGCTGCTGTAGACACGCCGGCAAATCTTTCCAAACTTTTCGCAAAGGCCATGAAATATACAATGCGTGTCGCAGGGCCTAAAAACCAGGTAACCAATCTTCTTAAAAGCATATACGGCGTTAAAAATGCTGAACCTCTGCAGCAAAAAGAGCAGGATTCTTATGATTATCTGATTGAGACATTACCTGATATAGATGTACGCAAGCCAATCTTTTACGAGCTCTCAAAATTCGGCTATCCTATACTTGAACTCAAATCGATAGATATGTCCCTTGAAGATATATTCCTCCAGGTTGTTACTGAAGAAAGTGAGGTGGAATGAATGAATGCAATATTCAAACGGGAGCTTAGAGGCTATTTTTATTCTCCCATGGCATATATACTGGTCGGTTTCTACATAATGGTTTCATCATTTTTCTTTCTTTCCAATCTGAATGAAGGCAGTGCTGATTTTAACGGGAATTTAAGCACAATGGGATTTCTGCTACTCTTCATTATACCGATACTCACAATGAGGATCCTGGCTGAGGAGAGAAAGAACAATACCGAAATACTTCTCATTACCTCTCCGGTAAAAATATCCGGCATAGTTATCGGAAAATATCTTGCGGTTCTTTGTGTATTTCTTATCTCGACAGTTATAACCTTTGTAT
>JAQUNY010000032.1 GCA_028717405.1 Eubacteriales bacterium | reverse complement strand
CAGGCCTGATCGATTCCTTCGGGATAGTCGAATTATCATTTTTCGTAAAGAAGGCATTTGGGGTTTCAGTTAAGGATTTTGAGATATTGGATGCAAAAGCGGACAACCTTGAAAAGCTGGCCGGCCTTGTAATCGGGAAGGCGGCAGGAGTACTTTAAGTTCAGACGGCATTATTTAGCGCGGCAGGGGCAGCAGGGGCAAATACTATTTAGGACAGCAGGGGGCAGGAAGGTCAGACGGCAATCGGGTCAGTGAAGATAACAGGGGGATCAATGGTGGCAGAGATGAAGAACAGACTAAAAGAAATAATTTTTGCGCTCTGGTTGTGTTTTCTTCTTTACCTTGTGCTCGCATTTGCCGATTTTGGTACAGGGTTTGAGTATTCAGGCTTTTGACTAAAGCCCCGTTTATCCCGGGGCTCCGATATGTTCAAATTATAGATTGGTGCAGGATATGAATCTTACAGATGAGATTTTTCTTAATAATCCTGATATTGTGCAGGATAATACGGCTTTGATATACCCGGATAAAACAGGCGCAGATTTGTCATATACTTACAGAGAGCTTTATGATAATACCTGCGTCAATTTTGAACTCCTGAAAACACATGGCCTGAAGCCCGGAGACAGAGCCGTGGTACTGATGGACAGAGTTCCGGCCTTATATTTCACAGCATTGGCCATAATTAAGCTTGGGGCTTTGTACTGCCCTCTTTTCCCCAGTTTTGGACAGGATGCGCTGTACAGCAGGATCAAGGACAGCGGGGGAAAGTTTCTCATAACACAGAAAAAATATTCAGCGAAGGTTGAACCATTGTCCGGAATGATAGAAGGACTGAATATTGTTTATATTGATGAAAATGCAAATATGCCGGAAAATTTTTCGGGGCACAGCTCTTATCAGGTTTCCGGAGACGAGCCTGCAATCATACACTATACATCAGGGACTACCGGGAAACCAAAAGGCGCTGTACATTGCCACAGGGCTGTATACGGGCATAAAGAGACGGGGAGGGAAGTGCTTAAGCTGAAGCCTGGTGAAATATACTGGTGCACAGCTGATCCGGCATGGGTCACAGGCACTTCTTACGGTATAACGGCGCCGTTTGCATGCGGTGTGACTGTTGTTGCATGTGAAGCCGGATATTCTGCCGAAAGATTTTTTACGATCCTTGAAAAATACAAAGTGAATATTTTGTATACGGCGCCGACACTCCTGAGAATGATGATGAGGGAAGACGATTCCGCCGTAAGGCGGATGGATCTGAGCAGCCTCAAATGGGCGGCATGTGTCGGTGAAGCTCTCACTGAAGACGCGGTGGAATGGTTCAGGGGAATAACCGGATTAACCATGCACAACACCTGGTTCCAGACTGAAACAGGTTCAATAATGATAGCAAACGTAGAGGAAGACATAACGGCAAATTCGGGGTATAAAGTCATATCCGGTCCGGTATCAGGTAACGCCGCGACCGGTAAAACAAATCCCGGTTCAACCTGCAACAGGAGTGTGAAGAAAACTTGCGGAAGGGGAGGCAGGGCTGTTGAAACAGCCCTTGGAAAGCCTGTCTGCGGTATCACCGCCGCCATAGCAGGCGAAGACATGTCGCTCCTGCCGCCGGACAAGGCAGGTATGCTTATTATTAAGCCGCCATGGCCTTCAATATTTAAAGGCTATTGGAATGACCCTGAAAGGACAAAGGAATGTTTTAATAACGGGTGGTATCTTACCGGAGATATTGCCAGTGTAGACCAAAACGGCACTTTCTGGTTCTCATCCAGAGCCGATGACATAATAAACACAGCAGGACATCTGCTCAGCCCGGTGGAGGTTGAAACAGTCATCAGAAGCCATCCGTCGGTTGAAGCTGTTATTGTAACAGGAATACCTGATGAAGTTGCCGGCGAAGTTGTAAAAGCCCGTATAAAGCTTAAAAACGGCCTCTGCCTGAGCATAAGCAAGGAGCTTTCAGAGGATATGGAAATTGAAATCAGGGCATTGGTAAGGAGAAGACTTTCACCTTATGCGTCGCCCAGAGTAATCGAATTCATTACAGATATACCGGAAACCGAGAGCGGAAAAATCATGCGTAGAAAAAAATCCAGCCAACAGAGACAAAGGTGAATGTGGCAAAAGTCCCGGCAAGTCCTGCGGCTTTTGATGCGGCAAGTGTTTTCCGTACCCCGGACGGCAAATACCTGCCGGAGGCGTATGTCCATAAACGGTGAATGGAAAGTCCGGTCCCATGGTAAAGACCCCATAGAAGAAAATTTAAGCTAAATCCGTGCCAGAGCCCTACCGCAGCCATTGTTACCATCTGACAGAAGAAATTCAGCAGCAGCGGGTGTTTTGCCCCGCCAAGAGGCATCAGCCTGCCTGCAAGGGGCATAAAAACATATTCGCGCAGCCATGAGGTCAGTGTAATATGCCAATTCTGCCAGAAGAGTGTGATATTCCTTTTGAGATAAGGCTTATTGAAATTCTCCGGTATCTTTATCCCGAAGAGCCTGCCCAGACCTATTGCAATGTCGCTGTAGCCTGCGAAGTCATAGTATATCCGCACTGAGAAAAGCAATATTGCAGCTATTTTATAATGAAATGCCGCCGCATGGAAATCCGGGATCATGTAAGAGATGATGAGAGAAGTTTTGTCAGCGATTATGAATTTTTTAAAGAGGCCGTATATTATCCTCCTTATGCCTTCATCAATTGAAGACTTATCTGAAATTAAGGGCTTATCTGAAATTGAAGGCCTCACTGAAATTGAAGGCCTCACTGAAATTGAAGACTTCACTGAAATTGAGGGCTTAACTGAAGACGCACCCAAAGGAGTTGTACTGCTGTTTCCTGAAGCGGATATACCGCGGGAAGTAAGAGAAGCTCCCAGTGACGTGCTGAAGCTCTGATATCTGTCAATGGGGCCTGCCGCAAAAGGAGGGAAGAAGAATATATAGGCAAGGAATTCCCCGAAGGCCATATTTTTTATTCTGCCTCTGAAGGAGTCTACTGCAAAATGAATAAACTTGAATGTAAAATATGATGTCCCAAATGAACTCAGTATGAGCAGGGATGAATATCCGCGGAGCAGTGAAGAAGACCGGAGTATGAAACCGGATTTTGTCAGCAGAAGGAACAGAAGGGGAACAGAAGCGGCTAAAAAGGTGAAAATGAATGCCGTATTTCTGGAACCGGACAGAAACCTGACGGCAACCGCAGTCATATAGTAAACAAAAACAGAAAGTAATAATACAATCATGGAATGAAGGGGAGAGCCGTAAATACATACAAAGAGGAACCCGGTTACAGTGATCGCTCCGGTCTTCCATTTAAGGGTCTTTCCGGCGTGGCAGAGCAGGAGTGAGACCAGGACAAAAATAACTATTGTGTGAACCGGGAAATATTTCGCCGCCAGTGCAGCTCCATATGCCGCGTCAATCATCCTGACCTCCATTTCGCCGCCGCTGCCGGCAAAACAATGATAAAAAAAACAGACAAAGCGTGTCTCTCATGTGCTTACTTATCCCCGCCTGATCCGGGCAATATTGCCCCATAATAACCGGTTATGAATTCATACAGCCCTGATGCAATGATCTCATTGCCACGCTCCTTTATGTGGCCTCCGTCTACGAAATATTCAAAAGGCACGGCTTCATGCAGATCAAGCACAGGGACTCCATAAGGCGATGCCTGCAGCCGGATTTCCGCAACCAGTTTCTCATAATATCCTTCCTCGAATTTCTGATCGCGAACATCAGGCCTGATCTGGTCAATATAAATCATCATGCGGAAGCCCTTTTCGCGGATATATGAACAGGCTGCGCCAATGGATCCAAAATACTTGTCTGTGGAGTCAAAAGGTGTTTGATATTTAAATTGGGGAATCAGGCCTTCACCTTCTCCTATCTCTATATAATGATCTTCGGGCATGAACAGGGGTTTTCCGGTGATTTCCGAGCACAGGCCCCTGAAATAGTTGAGGTAGAAAGGCGCATACCTGAACAGAGGGATGAAGGCGCCGCGAAGCTCTGCAGATACAAAGGGAGCATTCTGGTCGTTAAGCTTTGGAAGATTGGAATAAGCTCCTGCCAGATTTCCGCCAAGGCTCAGGTCATATGCCGAATTGGAATATGGGGCTCCCGGTAATGCCCATCTGACCGGGGGAAAGCTGCCGGAGCCCATTTGCCATATGATCAGGTCGGGGTTATATCCGGCTGCTTTTTTTATACGTTCCATTGCATATACGGTTTTTGTACCGCTGCTGCCGAAATTGAACACATATGGCACTTCTTTCTCGCCGAACATCTTTCTGTCGAGCTTTGCCGCAACCGAATCCTCATAACTGACATAGAAATCCTCTGTTTTTGAGTCGCCGACAATAATGACGGTGGCTTCACGCAGACCGGAGCAGGTGTTGATCTGATGGGCACGCATGGAAAGACCCGGCATCCTGTCATAATCATAAAGCCGCTGTTCATCCTTATAAATGGTATTGAACTCACTGATATTACTGTATATATAGTTATTCAGCGGGAGGAAGGCCAAAAGATTGATCACTGTAAACCAGGCAGCAATTGTAAGAGGAAGAGAATATCTTTTGATAATATTGCTCATATTTATAACTGCCTGCCTCCTTCTTCATGGGATGCGCCCGACATATCTCCATACATTATGGTACATCCTGATAATCACAGTTGCAACCTGTACCTGATTTTAGTTATAAAAAATCCCCCGTCGCTGTGCGAAAGGGGATCTTTCAGGGAATAACCTTTTCCAAATGGTAGCCCGTAGGGGAATCGAACCCCTGTTAACGCCGTGAGAGGGCGCCGTCCTAGGCCGCTAGACCAACGGGCCGGATTCATTGGCATGTTCTTCCGCGCCGGCGCGCAAAGTCACGTTTGTTATTATAGCATGCCCTTTCCGGTATTTCAATAAAAATTGACATCATGCCATATGCTGCACTACAATATACTGAGCAAGATAAGAAAGGCCCGGTGTGTCATTATTGTTTAAAAAGAGAGAAGATATAAGAAATATCGCCATTATTGCCCATGTAGACCATGGCAAGACGACCCTGGTAGATGGAATGCTCAGGCAGAGCGGGATTTTCAGAGCCAATGAGCAGGTAGCCGAAAGAGTCATGGATTCCAATGATCTCGAAAGGGAGCGTGGGATAACCATACTTGCCAAAAACACGGCAGTAACCTACAAGGGCGTTAAAATCAACATTGTTGACACGCCGGGGCACGCCGATTTCGGAGGCGAGGTCGAAAGGATACTGAAAATGGTCGATGGAGTGCTTTTGCTTGTCGATGCATTTGAAGGGCCAATGCCCCAGACTAAATTTGTGCTCAGAAAGGCTTTGCAGCTTGAGCTTAAGCCAATTGTGGTGATAAATAAGATAGACAGACCTGAGTCAAGGACTGCCGAGGTTGCAGACAATGTGCTCGATCTTTTCATAGAGCTGGGAGCAGATGACGAGCAGCTGGAGTTCCCGGTGATATATTCGTCGTCCAGGGAAGGCTACGCCGTGGCTGATATCACCGCTGAACGAGTAGACCTGCGCCCGCTCTTCGATGCCATAATCCAGCATGTGCCCGCACCCGAAGGTGATTTCGAGGGACCTTTGCAGCTGCTGGTCTCAAATATCGATTATGATGAATATGTCGGCAGAATTGCTATCGGCAGAGTGGAAAGAGGCTGTATAAGCCAGGGCATGCAGACGGCAGTGTGCAGGCAGGACAGGAAACCGGTCTTTGCGAAGATAACAAAACTATATAAATTCAGCGGCCTTAAGAGGGTCGAAACCGATAAAGCCTTTGTGGGGGATATCGTGGCTGTTTCAGGTATTGCAGGGATCACAATAGGCGATACAGTGTGTGATGTTGAAAATCAGGAGGCACTTCCGTTTATCAATATAGACGAGCCTACCATAGCAGTCGTCTTCAGCGTGAACAACAGCCCGTTCGCCGGGACAGAAGGCACCTTTGTGACTACCAGGCATCTGAGAGAAAGGCTTTATAAGGAGCTGGAAACCAATCTGAGCCTCAGGGTGGAGGATACCGATACTCCTGATTCCTGCAAGGTTTCGGGGAGGGGGGAGCTGCACCTGTCGATACTCATTGAGACAATGAGGCGGCAGGGGTATGAATTTCAGGTATCCAAGCCTGAAGTCATCTTCAGGATGAATGGCGGAACAAAGACGGAACCTGTTGAATATCTGACAATAGACGTGCCGGAAGAAAATATGGGGCCGGTAATGGAGAAGCTCGGATCCAGAAAAGCAGAACTGGTCAACATGCATTCATCAGATAAGGGATATATGAGGCTGGAATTCCACATCCCCGCGAGGGGACTTATTGGTTACAGGTCGGAGTTTTTGACTGACACCAGGGGCAATGGTATAATGAATCATATATTTTTCGGATATGAGCCATATAAAGGAGACATACCTGCCCGTTCCAGGGGCTCGCTGGTGGCCTGGGAAACCGGTGAATCCATTATATACGGGCTTTATAATGCACAGGAGAGAGGTTCGCTTTTTATCGGGCCGGGTGTGAGAATCTACGAAGGAATGGTAGTCGGCGAAAATTCAAAGGCTGATGATATTGTCGTTAACGTATGCAAGAGAAAACACGTCACCAATATAAGGGCAGTCGGCCATGACGATGCCCTGAGGCTTGTCCCGCCGGTCCAGATGAGCCTTGAAAAGGCACTGGACTTTATTTCGGATGATGAGCTGATCGAGGTCACTCCCAAAAGTATCAGGCTGAGAAAGAAGATCCTTGATACCGGAATAAGGGCGAGGACCAGAAACAGGAATGAAAAAGCCGGCAATTGACCTGCGCGACTGGCAGGACAGGGTAGGACAGGGGACGGTTCTGTGTCTTATGCCGGGCGCGACGCGACATGATCGGATGAGATGGGAACTGACAGTACCGGACGAGAGATAGGACAGGATAAGACAGGATCGGACTGAATCGAAAGAGAGACGGGCAGGATAAGACAGTACCGGACGAGAGATGGGGCAGGATAATACAGGATCATATCGGATTGGATGGATCATGACTGCAGCAGACAGAATGGCAAAACAAAAATCAAAACCAAAACCGAAGAGCCCAATAACCGCAGCGCTGCATGAAAACAGGATTGTGATTTACATCATATTGCTGTCCATGATTTTTATGCTCTGTTTTGCACTGGGATTTAAGTTCGCTGTTGACAGCAGCATAACAAATATTAATTCTGCAAGCATCGAAATAGCTCCCGGTGACAGGATGCAGATATTTATTCCTTTAGGTTCCGGAACTGCCGCCATAGCCGGAATACTTGCTGAAAATGAAGTGATCGGCAGCAAGCTGATGTTCAGGATACTTTCAGGCATTAATGGGTATGACGGCAGATACAAGTCAGGTACCCACATCCTGAGTAAATATCTTTCATACGAAGAGGTTATGAGTATCCTTTCCAGCAATCCGGCCGGAGTCAGGATAATGTTCCCGGAGGGAAGCACTGTTTCGTCTGTAATATCAAAGCTTGAGGCTGAAAAGCTGGTTGAGGGCGAGGATTTTCGCAATACCGCTGAGAGCCATGATTTCGGCTACATTTTTGAAAAGGACATACCAAGGACTGAGAACCGCCTTGAGGGATATCTTTTCCCGGACACATATGAATTTGATCTGAGTGCCGACAGTGTTCAGATAATAGGCAGGATGCTGGAAAATTTCGACAGCAAATTTACTACAAAATACTACGAACAGGCAAAATACCTGAATATGACAGCGGACGATATCATCATACTGGCTTCCCTGATTCAAAAAGAAGCCCGCTATGCCTCGGAAATGGCTGTAATATCGGGTGTTCTGCACAACAGGCTGAATGGCAGGGACGGAGCTTCAAAGAGGCTGGAACTGACATCCACCGTGAAGTATATTTATTCCGAAATAGTCGGACAGCCAATAACAACTTTTGATGAAAACAATATTCAGATAAATAACCCGTATAACACCTTCATACATGAAGGCCTTCCTCCCGGGCCGATATGCAATCCCGGGAAAGCCGCCATCGACGCCGCGCTGAATCCCGAAGATACCGATTATTTGTATTTTGTGGCCAAAAACGACGGCACTCATTATTTTTCCAAAACGCTGGAGGAACATGAGGCGGCATGCAGGATATACGGGCTGAAATAGGTAATGAATTATGGACATGAAAGCGCAGGCAGACTAGAAACGCAGGATGTAAGGGCGTAGACAGGTATGGGAGGAGATTCTGCGGTATGTTGAAAAATAACCTGATTTCATTGGCGATACACCTGGTGCTGAGTTTTATTATAGGTAAAATCTATGCCGGCACGGCACAGTATTGTGTCGAATATACAGATACAAAGTTCTGGATACATCTGGGGCTTACACTTCTTACAGTACTGCTTTATGCAGCTCTGGCGGCAATACTGCTCAAGGCTTTGGGTGGTGCCTCCCGTAATTTTCTTTCAGTGATCCTTCCGGCTGCGGCAGGCCTTATAATATATGCCGTCGACGTGCATATTCTGACATATATAGATTCGGGATATCTCGAAATACTTTATCCTGCGTATATAATCCTTTTCACACCCATACTGGAAAAACTCTCAAAGGTTGTGGCTTACAAGAGCATCTGGATCGTTTTCGCGCTGCTGCCCACCTTGCTTATGTGGATGGGCCTGCAGCTCAAAGCATGGGGCGGAGAGAGGCGGCGCAGACACGAGCAGGTATGATGGGGCTGACGGACAGAAAAACGTCAGCAGGATACGGGTTACAAAGTACAGGTATCGGCTATTGGGGTACAGGTATCGGCTATTGGGCGACGGCGGATAATAGCAGAAAAGAATGATGGTATGAGTGACAGGAATGGCAGGGGTGACATGAGCGGCAGGGGCGGCATGAGCGGCAGGAGCGGCATGAGTGACATGAGCGGCAGAAGCGGCAGGGGTGACATGAGAGAGGCAGAGGATGTGTTGGTAAGCAGCGGATCATTCAGGATGCGGGCTGATGTACTGAGAGAGATGAAAACTTATGCTGAAGCCGCATTTATTCCCGTGATAAAGCCCGACACATGGGCTTTTTTAAATTTGATCGGGAATATTGCAAAGCCGCGCAGGGTTCTCGAAATAGGTACTGCGATGGGGTACTCAGCTATTCTGATGTCAACATTTATCTGCGGGGAAGGTACGGTAGATACAGTTGAAAGAGATTTTTCAATGGTTGCGCTGGCGCGTTCATATATAAAAAAAGCGGGACTTGACAGCACCATAAGGGTCATTGCGGGAGAAGCGGCGGACATCCTGCCAAATGTCGGCGGGAGCTATGACCTGATATTCCTGGATGCTGCAAAAGGACAGTATCCTGAGCTCCTTCCCGGTATTTTGCGAATCCTTTGCAAGGGCGGCATATTAATAGCGGATAATGTGCTATACAAAGGACTGGTGGAGGAAGCGAAGGGAATGGTTACTCTTCGTGGTCAGCAGGGAGCAGCGGGTGGCGGCAGCGACTATATGGACACTATGCCCGCCTGGGCTGATCAGGGGGCTGGTACCTGGATTGATGCCGGAGTCGTTACCGGAGATGATCAGGGGACTGCTACCGGAGCTGATACCGGAACCTGCCTGGGGGCTGATCTGCAAGCTGATCCGCGAAAACACAGGACAATATCATCAAGGCTGAGACAATTCATTTACGATATTGAAAACAATAAATCGCTTATATCGTGCGTCATCCCTGTTGGGGACGGGTTGGCGGTCTGCATAAAGAAATGAGCAGATATTTTCGGAGCAGAATTATCGCAGGCCAAAGTACTAAAAACGGGGACAAATCCTTAGATAAGGGGAACTGAAAACCTTTATGAAAAAAATGGAGCTGCTTGCTCCGGCCGGAGATCCGGAAAAACTGAAAATGGCTTTTGAGTATGGGGCTGACGCTGTTTATGCAGGCGGAGAGGAATTCGGGCTGAGGGCATTTGCCGGTAATTTCGACGATGATGAACTTTCGCGCGGCATTGAATATGCACACAAAAAAGGTGGCAGAGTTTATATCGCAATGAATATTGTACCCCATGATGCGGACATGGAGGGTATGTACGGCTTTGTCAGAAAAATCAGCGGTATGGGAGCAGATGCGGTGATCGTGTCGGATCCCGGAGTATTTTCCATAGTAAGAGAGGCCGCTCCTGAGATAGATATACACATAAGCACCCAGGCCGGTGTTACCAACGGAAGGAGTGCCTTGTACTGGGCAGGACAGGGCGCTAAAAGGATAATCCTGGCCAGGGAGCTTTCACTGGAAGAGGTATCCGGTGTTAATTCTGTTCTTCCCGCCGGGGTGGAAACAGAAATATTTGTACATGGATCAATGTGTATATCTTATTCTGGGAGGTGCCTGCTGAGCAGCTATCTTGCGGGGAGAGACGCGAACAGGGGGATGTGTGCGCATCCATGCAGGTGGAAATACAGCCTTGTCGAAGAAAAAAGGCCTGGCGAATACATGCCTGTTTACGAGAATGACCGGGGAACATATATATTCAATTCAAAAGACCTCTGCATGCTCCCGTATATAAAGGAGCTGGCAGATTCGGGGGCTGCTGCGCTTAAAATCGAGGGAAGGATGAAAAGTGCCTATTATACGGCAACGGCAGTTAAGGCCTACAGAGAGGAACTGGACAGGTATTATGCAGACCCTGATAAGTATGTTTTTGATCCTTCGCAGATGGAAGAAGTTTCTAAAGCAAGTCACAGGGAATTTTCGACGGGATTTTATTTCGGCAGGCCGGATAAGGGCGGGCAGGTCTATAACACGTCATCATATATACGGGATTATGATTTTGTCGGAATAGTCGAGGAATATGATGACGGAAGCGGCATGGCCAGGATCCAGCAGAGGAACAGGTTTGCTGAGGGTGACAGGCTGGAGGTCGTGCCTCCGTCGGGCAGATATTTTGAACAGGTCGTGTGTGAAATGTATGATGAGGACATGAACAGGATAAGCGAGGCTCCTCATCCGCAGATGACCGTATTTATGCCGTTGGAGGGCGGGGCTTGCAGGTATTCGCTGTTGAGAAGAAGGTCAGCCGAGGTGTGATTTGATGATCATCCCGGCTTTCAGCATCCTCATTGCACGTTCAGATGTTTTTTCGAGCAGAGTCAGAACGTTCCGCATGGCCTCCTCCAGTGACATTGGCTTGTCTGTGATGCTGGTCAGGCATGTCATGCCCTGCTCAAGGACCATTTCGGCGCCAGGACCTATACTGCCGGCGATCAGGAGGGCGGGGATGGGAGGGGCTGATCTTGAGAGAAGCCTTCTTCCTATACCTGAAGCTACCTTGCCCTGGGCGGATTGCGCATCTGCGCGCCCTTCGCCTGTGATGACGAGGTCGGCGCCTTCAAGGATGCCGTCGAAGTTGAGTGCATCCAGTACTGTGTCTATCCCTGATGATAAAGAGGCACCACAGAATGCCATAAGGCCTGCGCCCAAGCCTCCGGCAGCGCCCGCGCCCGGTATGGATGCGACATCTCTGCCCAGATCTCTTTTTATGACCGTGCTGAAATGACGGAGATTTGAGTCAAGAAGAGAGACCATCGCGGGAGTTGCCCCTTTTTGCGGCCCGTAAACGGCGGATGCTCCGTTTTCCCCGTAAAGAGGGTTAGTAACGTCACATGCTATCTTTATTTCTGTGTTTTGAAGCCTTTTGTCTGCATTTGAGCTGTCTATACGCTGCAAAGCGCCAAGCTGACCGCCGCCTGGCTTTAGTTCGCCGCCGGATGAATCGGTGAGTGAATAGCCAAGTGCCTGTGCCATGCCTGCGCCCCCGTCATTGGTGGCGCTTCCGCCTATGCCGATGATGATGCTGCGGCATCCCTTGTTCAGGACTTCACGGATAAGCTCGCCGGTGCCATATGTTGTCGAAGTGAGCGGGTTTCTCTGATGTGGCGGCACCAGGGTGAGGCCTGAAGCCGCGGACATTTCGAGGACGGCGGTGCCGTCGGGGAGGAGCCCGTACGCGGCTTCGACTGTTCCGCCCATCGGGCCTGTGACGGGGGCGCGGAACAGTGTGCCGCCAAGGCCTGCGACAAGCGCTTCAACGGTACCCTCGCCTCCGTCGGCCATAGGCAGCTTAATAACAGAGGCTTCCGGGAATACCTCCAGGATGCCTTTTTCAATGGCGCCGGCTGCCTGAATGCTGCTGCAGCTTCCTTTAAATGAGTCCGGGGCTATTATGATCTTCATTTTCAGTATCTCCAATTAGAAATTGTGTAAATCAATGCCATATTCAATTCTACAGTAAAAAGACGATATTATAAACAATTAACAGCCGGGATCCTGTCCGAAGAACAGGTTGATCACCTGCAGTGCACTGCCTGATATTGCGCCGCCATAGCCAAGTGCAGATTTTTTAACCGACAGATTCTGGTAAGTAACTATCAGACTTTGCTTTCTTATGCTTCTTTCAACTTCATCAACTATTATGGGAAAATTCTCCACGACACCGCCTCCCAGGATTATCAGCTCGGGGTTAAGTATATTGACCATATTTGCCAGTACTGTGCCCAGAAGATCTCCAGCCTTGCTCAATTCATTCAGTACTATCTTGTCGCCTTTTTCCAGAGCGTATCTGACATCCTCAAGCTCAAATGATTTGCTGCTCTTGAGCGGATCATCTCCGGAGGCTGTTTTTGCTTCATCTTTTGCGCCGGCTTTCAATTTACCTTTTAAAGCCATTAGTTCTGCTAATGGCGAATAACCTCTGTAATTTGTTAATGCTTTTCTAATATTCCAGATTATTATCGGCAAAGTCACATAATTCTCCAGGCAGCCATAATTGCCGCATGTGCAAAGGCTTCCCCCGGTAATTGCCGTTACATGCCCGAGCTCGCCTGACGCGCCTGCTGCACCTCTGAAAAGGTGTGAATTTATGATTATACCTGTACTTATGCTGTATCCTATCGACACATACACCTGATTCCCAATGCTTTTACCGGCGCCGAAATGCTGCTCCGCGAGAGCTGTACATCTGGCAGAAGTGTCGACATATGCAGGTATGCCTAAAAAATCCTGAAACTCGTCTTTTACATTGATATTATTCCACCCGCTTATGTTTGGGCAGAACCTTATAATTCCGCCGGCATGGTCTGCCAGGCCGCTGACACCTATTCCCAGGCCTATAAACTTATCTGTATCGTGTTTTTGCATCAGGGCTTTTAGCTTTTTCCTCAGTTCATCGACGCTTATTATCCTGGCAGGGATTTGCCCCTCCTGAGCTGTGATGTATTCATTTTCCAATATTGAACCATCCAGCCTTACTATGCCTATCTTTACACTATGTGCTCCAATGTCTGCAGCGAGAGTGTATTTATGGCCGGGGTTTATTTTCAATATGCCGGCTTTTCTTCCCCCGGTTGACTCTTCTGTGCCGCTTTCGATAATAATGCCCTCATCAATCAGTTCGCGGACGTATTTTTTTGTTGTTAATATGCTTAAAGCAGCAGCTTCAGCTATTCCGGCCCTTGTCATGCCGTCGGAATCCCTGATAAGCGATAAGATCCTGGTCTGATTATTATCATCTCGAAATGGTGTATTGTTTTGAAGTGTGTTTGTTTCTGCCATGTTTCACATCCTTGATAAAACGATTGATAAGCACTTAATAAGTGGTCATCTCATATTGATTCAAGCCTGATAAATTTTAGTAAATGTATTTTAGCTTTACTCTATACTATATCAGACATCAAAGGAGTCGTAAAGCAGGCAACATAAATAAATATCATATACGAAAGTTAATTAATTAACGTTGACAATGATAAAACATATTGATATAATCACGTATGATTACAAAGCCAGATAATGCGTAACTTATGACTCATTTAAATCTAATGCGTTACCAGAAAACGCAAATATTCAGCAGGAATCCAGTTTATTGGAAGGAGCAACAGAAATAAATGTATAGAATGGGAAAAGAAGAAGC
>JAQUNY010000031.1 GCA_028717405.1 Eubacteriales bacterium | reverse complement strand
ATAACGATGAAAGTTACCGGATAAAATATTGATATCTAAAGAGAAGAAACGGGGTGAATATTATTGACAGTTGAATTTTCTGAAAAAGAAAGAGCTGAAATATTGAGAGAGTATTTTGCCAGACAGGCAGAATACAGAGAAGCGCTCAGAAGTTTTGACCTGGAAGACAGTGAAGTGCCCCCGGGAGCGTATGAGACGCTCGGGAAGGAAATACTCAGGCTGATAGCAGAATACAGGCAGAAAGTTCCTTTAAGGCAGCTTTCCAGATGTCCGTTTACAGGCGAAGTATTAAAGCATTCTATTGATTCCCATGGTATTGATGGTCTGTGGTGGGACAACAATAATCCTGTAAGGCCTGACGAAGAGCTTCCAAAATCGTTTTTGGGATTTACAGGGGCTTTGTCGCTGGGAAATACTGTGAATGGAGAAAACAAAATTGAGTTTTTCCCGTTCACATGCTCGCCCGGACCTGATGTGCCGTTTGTATTGCCGCGTCTTTTATATTTCGACCAGGTAAAGGCGGTTATATCATCTTGTAGAATCGGGATGCACAGGGCATACCTTGTCTTTTACTTCAGCTGGCCTCCTCTGACAGGCGTAGAGAGGCCTAATGAGTTCGGAATGAGCAGCTACAGGTACAGAGATCTTAATGGAGATTTGAGGCTCGGTGAATATTATGAGTTCGACAGGGATTTCGAGCTTGAGGAGTGGGTGACGCGGGGGAAGCTTTTATGGATAAATCCTGATGACACCGCCAACGACCTGAAAAGCGATGTGTCAAGATGCCCATATATTGGACTTAAGGGCTCCAGAGAAAACAAGTATGTAAGTGAAGGGCGTTTTTGGCGATCCGGAGAGAATAATGAAGATGGTAATGATCCATCAGCACAGAGAAATGCCGCCAGGATCGAAATAAGCAGGGAATCTGTGAACAAGGCAATCAAGTATATGGAAGAGGGGGGTTTGTGAGATGTCAGAAAGAAAAGGCGGACAGTACCTGATACAAATAGGGAAAGATGACATAACAGAAATTTTTACAAAAGAACTGGGGATGAAGCCAAATGTTTTTTCGCCGTTTTATGAATATGGCACGGAGAAGAAACCAGTTGCCGCAGAAACAGGAGAAGGCGGGGAACAGCCGGGGGCTGAAGTAAATGTGGAAGCTATAAGGTCTATATTGGCGGATCCGGTATTTGTTGACATAGCAAAAGTCCTTGCATATCCTCAGATTAAGGTCAGGATCAGGACAGGCGGCGGAACAGTAAACCTGGAGGAAAGCTATCTGCTGGGAAGGAATGACTGCATTAAAGTGGCGCTTGTAAATGAAAACATTGAAAACGCTTTTTATATCCAGATATTCGACAGTATACCTGATTATACAAAATGGTGGACAGATGCTTATGCCGGCGGCAAGACGGAAACTGTTGCCAACTATATTCCTCCTGATGTCAGCATAGGAGAACTGATATTCATTTTGCATGCCATTGACTATTATAGAAGGGCTTCGTATACTTCAATGCTTGAATATACACCCTCGGGGGTAATTAAAATTGATACAGGGGATTTTGCGACTGCTATGGAAAAAGCACTCAGGAGCAGGGACATAAGGTGGCTGCTGCCCGCTTTCGCAATCATGACACCGGGGCTTGAAAAATTTACTGCAGACATAAAACTCGACGATATTGCTGTACTCTATGCAAAGAACTTTCTTGGAAATATACAGGTAAATGAAGGAAGCCCGGCCCAGGTTGTCTTTGGAGAAGCAGCAAAAATAATGGGGACTGAATTCATGAGGACATGGATGATCTGTGCAGGATTTGAAATGAATATATTCACGCCGGATGGAGTGAGGGACGGAGGCAGATTCTTTATAGCGCCTACAGGACTCACCAATCATTTGATTTATATGAAACCGGTCAAAGAAAGCCTGAATGTTAATCATCAGGCGCTTACGACCAATCATCTCGATTACATGATGAAGGAGATTCTGGGTGCATTAAAATTTTAATTGGTCTATGTCAATTGCGTCGGAGTAAGTACAATTTATTTTTTGTCTGCTTTATAAATTCCCGTGGGAATTGATAAAATAATGAATAGGCACCTGTATTATATAAAGTGAAAGCCGCCTGGTTGAGGAGCCAGGCGGCTTATGCTGTGGTACGCCATCGGGGGCTCGAACCCCGGACACCCTGATTAAGAGTCAGGTGCTCTACCAGCTGAGCTAATGGCGCATATTGATTTTACCCGCGCAATTTAATATTATAAGTACTGGGCTCTTCGATGTCAACTATAATTACATGATTGAAGCCCGAACATATAAAGATAAACTGAAATAAAGGAGCAACTTAAGATGCAGAGAAAAAAATATGCACAGGTAGGTATCGGAGGTCGTGCCAGGATGTATTATGAAGCCATAGCAGGGAAATACAAGGATACCTGTGAAATGGTCGGATTCTGCGATGTCAACAAGGTCAGGATGGATTATGCCAACAGTATTATTGCTGAAAAATTCGGAGCAGCAAAGGTAAAGGAGTATACTTTCGATAAATTCAATGAAATGATCAGCGAACAAAAACCCGATACGGTGATAGTGACATCCATTGACAGGACACATCACAAGTACATAATCGCAGCAATGGAGGCCGGCTGTGATGTAATAACAGAAAAGCCCATGACAATAGACGAAGTAAAAGCACAGGCGATTCTTGACGCGATAAAACGAACAGGAAAGAAGTTGAGAGTAACCTTTAACTACAGATATGCGCCTCATAATACAAAAGTCAGAGAACTGATAATGGACGATACTATCGGCGACATTTTTTCTGTTCATTTTGAGTGGCTGCTGAATACCAAACACGGAGCTGATTATTTCAGAAGGTGGCACAGGGATAAAAGAAACAGCGGCGGCCTTCTGGTCCATAAATCCACTCACCACTTTGACCTTGTCAACTTCTGGCTGGGTACCCACCCAAAAACAGTATATGCCATGGGTGATTTGAATTTTTATGGCAGGGAAAACGCAGAAAAAAGGGGTGTTACAAAATTTTATTCCAGGGCTATGGGTAGTGAGTATGCAAAGGATGATCCATTTGCCATACATCTGGAACAAAATCCCGGGCTGAAAGCTTTATATCTTGACGCAGAAGGAGAAGACGGGTACTTCAGGGACCAGAGCGTTTTCAGCGACGGCATCAGTATAGAGGACACCATGGGAGTAATGGTCCGTTACAGGAATAATGCCATACTTACATATTCCCTGAATGCGTACATGCCATGGGAAGGCTACAAGGTTGCATTCAACGGCAGCAAAGGCAGGATACAGGTCAGTATTGTCGAGGCGGCTTATGTCAACGCCGGAGGCAGCGCTGCAATGGAAGGTGCGGTAAAGCAGAAGAGTATAAGTGTTTTTCCCATGTTTGGCGAGCCTTATGAAGCTGTTATTGAAGAAGGCCTTGGAGGGCATGGAGGAGGAGATACTGTTTTACTTGAAGACCTTTTTGGAACACCTGAGCCCGATAAATTCAAAAGAGCAGCTTCGCATGTGGACGGTGCCATGTCGATATTGACCGGAGTGGCTGCCAACAAATCAATGGCTACAGGGATGCCTGTAAATGTAGCGGGGCTGGTCCAAATTTGAAGAAGATGTTTTTTCTAAACGTATCAAACCCGGTTACTTATTGCCGGCGTTGTTTTTAGGGTTGGGATTTTTGCGGCTGTCGTCCGGAGTATTTGGACCTTCGTCGCAGGGCTTCTCAGCAACTGATTCCCTGTACTTATCTGAAGATGCTTCACTGTCGTCGCCGGTGGTTTCAGAAACATTTATATCCGGGGGAGAGGCTGGCTCCGAGCTTTTTTCATCATCAAAATCAGATGCCATGGAGATAAGGCTTCCAGAGCTCTCCCCAAGAAGCTCCCCGAAAGATCTACCCTTCAAAAAACTCGAGAGGATGTTTTTGAAAACCAATATTGATATAGGACCGATTATCAGACCTGGCACTCCGGCAAGCTTCAACCCGACATACATCGCAAGTAAAGTAAGAAGTGGATGTATGCCTATCTGATCTCCTAAAACTCTCGGCTCTATCAACTGCCTTACAACAAGTACGACAATATAAATGACCGCCACAGAGATACCCATGGTTATGTTGCCTGTTATAAAGCTGTATATAGACCAGGGAACAAGAATACCTCCTGTGCCGAATATCGGGAGAGCATCAAATATGCTTATCAGTAAAGCAAATAAAATCGGCTGTCTTATGTTCAGGATTGTGAAGCCTATGCTGAGTTCGGTGAAGGTTATTGTCATCAGTATAAGCTGAGCTTTGACATATCCGAAAAGTGCCGAAAACATATCATTTTTGAGCGAAAGAATCTTTGCCTGCCAGTCATGCGGGATATGTTTTTTTATTGAATCATAAATTTTTTCTCTGTCACCGGTCAAAAAATATGTGGACAAAATCGTTACGATGATAAATACCAATACCTGTGGCATTGAAATCGCAGTTGTTACAACACCTCTCAGCAATTTATTCATAATATCTATAATAAATTTGGAGGCATCTGTAACAATAGCGCCCAGATTCGCTGTAACCTGTTCCGGAAGCCATGAATAAATCGTACTCAGCTGTGAAATTATATCCGAGAGCTTTGAATTAAGGGTATCATAATACTGATCAAGGAGGGAATAAAGGCTTTTCATCTCAGAAATAAGCTTCATTATCAGCAAGGTCAGAAGAGTTCCTATAGTTGACAGAAACAACAGGAGCGCAATCAAGGATGCCAGCCTGCGTTTTAATCGTATCCTGGAGGTGAGAAATGATATTACCGGTTCAAGAATCAGGGAAACAATAAGAGCGATCAAAAATGGAGCGAGAAACAAGCCTGCCTTTATCGCAAGGTAAATTCCAAGCGGTATAACTGCCAGCAGTAATATAATTTCAGCGATCCTTTTAAACCTGGAAAGCGAACGGCTGTTATAAATACTCATGATGTCCTCTGTTTTCCTCTTTTTTCAATTTTATATCAGTATTCCTGTCCAGTCAATCTAAAGTGCATGACGTGCATGACGTGTAAAGTGCATGATGTCTGTATGTGCATGATTCAGGCCATATGCTATAATGTTCATGTGTCGTATATAAGCCGAATATAATATGATACATTTGTAAAATGCAAACAGAAAGACAAACAGACAGACAAACAGACAGACAAACAGACAGACAAACAGACAAACAGAGGGTGAATCATGACATGGAAAGACAGATACAGACCTGATATAATATATGACAATTTAGACAGTATTGACCTGCAGATATTGAAAAATAAAGGGATAAAAGGGATAGTACTCGACATCGACAATACAATTTCGGAGCCGGGGGAGAAGAAAGCATCACCAGGAGTCGAACAATGGATCCGGATGGCTGCAAATGAGGGGTTCGAGATTTGTGTCTTATCAAATTCCTCACAGAGGAGAGTTGATGGGTTTACTCAAAACATGAATATTGCGGCAATCGGCAGTGCAAATAAACCGTCACGGCGCTCCTTCAGAAAAGCAGCCTGTAAGCTTTCTCTCAGGCCTGATCAGGTAGCTGTCATAGGCGATCAGCTGTTTACAGATATTTCTGGTGGGAATCGAGCGGGGATGTATACGGTGCTGGTCACTCCGATAAATACAAATAATGAATGGTTTTTCATTAGATTTAAAAGGGTGCTGGAGAGAATAATAAAGAATTCATGGGATAAATAACAAAAGGAGATCCCCGGGGGAAAGGAAGACACGGTACAGGGAGACAAATTGAAATGAAAGCAGATGGAAGAGTCAATGGAAAAACGCGCCTGACAGGTTTAATAGGCTTCCCCATAGCCCATTCTGTATCGCCACAGCTTCATAATACCCTGAGCTTACTCTTGCACGAAAATATTATTTATATACCCATGAAAGTCCCCCCGGAGGAGCTTCCAACAGCAGTATCAGGATTAAAATCTCTTGGCTTCTCTGGTTTCAACGTTACGATACCTTATAAAGCATCTGTGATGGATTATCTTGATGAGATCAGCACCGAAGCCCGGTTGATAGGAGCAGTGAATACCGTTAAGATAGAAAACGGGATCATGAAAGGCTTCAATACAGACGCGGAAGGCTTTGCCGGGGCGTTCAGAACAGAAACCGGTACAGATTTCAAAGGAAAGAATGTTGTCATACTTGGAGCCGGAGGTACAGCCAGAACTATTGCAGTTAAGGTTGTACTCGAAGCTGCGGGCAGATTGTCAATAATAAACAGGACTGCAGATAAAGCTCTAAGGCTTGCATATGATGTAATGAGAATTGCCGGCGACACAGTAAATACAACCAAACCGTCAGAAATCACCGGCAGCGGTATTATGCTGCCGGATATTATCGCAATTATTGATTCTGCTGATATTATTATAAATACTACTTCATCCGGCATGTATCCGGATACAGAGGACTGTCCGTTGCCTTCTGAGGCTTGTATTCTAAAACACAGGCAGATAGTCTACGATGTGATTTATAATCCAGCTGAAACACAATTTCTGAAAATGGCACGATCGTTCGGATGTACCGGGGTAAACGGACTGGGTATGCTTTTCAGGCAGGGAGTGGCAGCACATGAAATATGGACAGGCAGGAAGATAACTGAAGAGACACTAATCGAGGCCTTTACGGCTTTCAGGGAAATTGCGGCAAACCCACCTGAAGGAGATGAATAAGAAGACAAGAGATATAGGATATATGAAACAAGAAAAATAACAAATGACAAATAACAAATAACAAATAACAAATGACAAATAAAAAATTCAGAACACGAAAAATACAGGTCATGAATAATAATGCAAATCGGAAATCAAAGGAGGATGTACTGACATGGGGAAAAAGGTGCTTGTTATAAACGGGGCGAATCTCAATATGCTTGGAACAAGAGAAAAGAGCATCTATGGATCAGGCACGCTGCAGGATTTGATTGCACAGGTGAAGAACCATGCGGATAAGCTGGGGATCGAAACGGAATTTTTCCAGTCCGGCCATGAAGGAGAAATCATAGACATCATACATGAGGCTGCTAAAAAGGGCGGATATAGCGCTATTATAATAAATCCAGGTGCTTATACCCACTACAGTATTGCTATAGCAGACGCTATAAAAGCTGTTGACATACCTTTTATCGAAGTGCATATAAGCAATATTCATGCACGTGAGGAGTTCAGAAGCAAATCTGTTACGGCCGCGGGATGCAGGGGCCAGATATGCGGATTTGGCGCCGGGAGCTATATTGCAGCGCTTCATGTTATTGATCTTTGGCAGGAAAAGGGGAAGAAAGATGAATGATATATTTAATCGACGCCCTTCCGGTCTGAATGCTTCTGCGCCTGATAATGCAGCGAATAACGGTGGGAAACAGGATAATACCGGCATATTAAATTCGAGGCTTGGCAGGGTCAGAGAAGCATTGGGTAAAGAAACTGCAAATGGAGTAAAAGCAGCCCTTATAACAAAGAGAGAAAACTATATGTACCTCTCGGGATTCACAGGCACGACCGCATATTTACTGATCACACTCCGTGAGGCAGTACTTCTTACCGACTCAAGGTATACTGAACAAGCCGCTGCACAGACAGGCGGATTATTCAGTATAAATGAGTTTAAGGGGGATCCGCTCAAAACAATAGAGGAACTGATAAAAGGCAGCGGGATCACAGAAGTTTTGTTTGAGGAATATGATTTGACATTTATTCAGTATTCGTACATAAAAGAAATGCTTGAAAGGGCGGAAAACCATAATGGCGGTATCAGACGCACACTGGCGCCAATCGGGAGCCTTGTCAATAAAATAAGGATGATAAAAGACGAATATGAAACCTCCAGGATAAAGAAAGCTGCGTTGATTGCTGACAGGGCTTTCAGCCACATACTTGATTATATCAGGCCTGGTGTGAGGGAATCTGATATAGCGGCGGAACTGGAATATTTCATGAAGAAGGATGGAGCTTCAGGTGAATCATTTGATACGATAACCGCTTCAGGGCCAAGATCTTCAATGCCGCATGCAACAGTATCGGGACGCAGGATATCAGAAGGCGATCCGGTGATCCTTGATTATGGAGCAATCTTTGACTCATACTGTTCCGATATGACAAGGACTGTTTTTGCGGGGAAGCCCGATGATGAGATGAGACATGTATATACGATTGTTCTTAAGGCTCAGGAAAAAGCGCTTCAAAAAGCGGTGAGCGGAAATGAATGCAGGATTATTGATAAAGCAGCAAGAGATCATATAACTGCTGCAGGATACGGCGCCAGGTTCGGACATGGTCTTGGACATGGTGTCGGGCTTGAAATACATGAAGCGCCACGTCTTTCTGAATTCAGCATTGACATGGCAGCTGACGGGATGGTGGCAACTGTTGAACCGGGGATATATATCCCCGGGAAGGGCGGTGTCAGGATAGAAGATATGATTATATTTAACGGATCGGATCCTGAAATAATTACAAAATCAACAAAAGAGATGCTTATTCTTTAGATTGTAAGATTGATACATAGCTGTTAATATAATTATCCTGTAATCTTGAGGCAAATAAATTAATCTTGCAATTGGACTTGTTTTATTTTACTATAAGTAAGGACAGCCGGTGATGGACAAACGAGTATGATAAACAGATGGTCCACTTTGGGTGCCGTGTGACGCAAGGCTTACAGGCTGCGTCTGTATAACCGGAGGGAGTATAAATGATAGTAGCGGGAGATTTCAGAAATGGCGTGACTTTCGAGCTCGATGAACAGATATATCAAGTCGTGGAATTTCAGCATGTAAAGCCCGGCAAGGGAGCTGCATTTGTAAGGACAAAGCTTAGGAATATTGTTACCGGGGCTACAGTCGAACGTACATTCAATCCTTCTGACAAGATGCCCAAAGCGCATATAGAAAGAAAAGAGATGCAGTATCTTTACAGCGATGGTGATCTTTTTTATTTCATGGACGTTGAGACTTATGAGCAGCTTCCGGTGGGAAAAGACAAGATAGGTGACGCGCTCGAGTTCGTAAAAGAAAACGTGAATGTAAGAATACTCTCACATAAAGGCAACATCTTTGGGATCGAGCCTCCAACTTTCGTTGAGCTTAAGGTAACTGAGACTGAACCTGGTTACAGAGGAGATACTACGACAGGAGCGACAAAACCCGCTGTAGTTGAGACAGGCGCAAGTATAAAGGTCCCGCTTTTCATCGATCAGGGAGACACAGTCAGAGTAGATACCAGGACAGGCGAGTATATGGAAAGAGTTTGACAGAGACTGTGCCGGAAAAACGACAAGGAGGAAGACTATGCATTATCTTAGAGAAAGAGCTGCTTATCTTAAAGGCCTTGCCGAAGGCATGAAGATCGGCGATACATCTGACGAAGGGAGACTTCTCAAAGAAATTATCGCCGTCATCGAAGATATTACTGCCAGCATAGATGACATCGAGTGTGAACAGGAACAGATGCTCGATCAGGTAGATGAAATAGATGAAGATCTTGCTGAAATTGAAAAGGCTATCTTCGAAGACGAAGACAGTTTCAAAATCGGAGATGATTTTGACGACGATAATGATGCCTTTGAAGACGACGAAGACGATGAAGACGACGAAGACGACTATGAAGATGAATCCTTCGATGATGAATTTGAAGATAGCGTGGAAGATGACGAAGCGGATGATAAGATCCTTGACATTCTCGGAGAAGATGCCCCGGATGATAATGCTGATACATCAAAGAATACTGATAAGGATAGAAAATAAGCGGATAGTCAACTTTAAAATTTACCCGGCCGGTGCATCCTCTGTCCCGATCCGTTATAATTTGCAGAAGCCCCGGCAGAACTGGCGGTAAATTTTTCAATAATATTGCCATGAGACATGTCAATCATCTGATAGATACCAATATATAAGATCTCATTTTAAGAGGCAGTCTTATCGCGCATAAGGCTGTTTTTTAATGTTCATATATCATGAGGTGCCAACAGCCTCGGACACACTCCGCCAAAGCTCTGCTCCCAACTATACGACGCTCTCCTGCCAACTTGAAAACACGATGACCGGATGTTATACTTCTATTTGTAAAGACTTGACAGGAGGAACCTGTATGGAAGAAAACAACAACAATGATAATGCAATTGATATAGGCTCTGTCAGGGTGTCTGAAGAAGTTATTGCTATCATTGCCGGAATAGCGGCAACTGAGGTTGCAGGAGTTGCAGGAATGAGCGGCGGGATAGCAGGAGGCATTGCCGGTATACTTGGGAGGAAAAACCTTTCCAAAGGAGTCAAAGTCGAGGTCGGGGAAAAAGAAGCCATCATCAACCTGTATATAATTGTTGAACTGGGTTACAGGATACCTGACGTTGCCTGGGAGATACAGGAAAAAGTTAAGAAATCAGTAGAAATGATGACCGGTCTGGATGTTATTGAGGTAAACATCCATATTCAGGGAATCAGCAAAGCAGAACAGAAAAATAATGCAGGGGACAGCAGCCACGATGTCCCAAAAACCCCGTCAGAATCGGGAGATACATATAAAGAGGTGGACAGATGAATATATTTACCAGGATATGGGTAGCTTTCTATGCCATATGTTTTACTGTGATCTCTGTTTTTTTTATGGTTTTTGCGTTATCGCCGGCCTTATATGACAGAATGAGCACCTATGTAAAGGGTGAGATCCTTGTTAACAAATATTTCTCTTTTGCTGTTTTTATACTGGCATTTTTTGTATTTGTAATAAGTATAATTTTTCTGACAACCGGCATCAGAAACAGAAAAGAGAAAAGAGCAGTTGCAAAACGCACAGGTATCGGCGAAATACGGATATCTCTTGATACAATAGAAAACCTGGCGCTTACTGCAGTAAAGAGGTTCAATGGGGTCAAGGATACAAAAGCCGGAATATTCAGGAACAAAAAAGAAGATAATGTCAATGTTGCGCTTAAGATAAGCGTAATGCCGGAAATTAACCTTCCTTCTTTGTCTGAAGATATTCAGAGAAAAGTCAAGAAGCTTATTGAAGAAAATGCCGGAGTAGGCGTAAAAGAGGTTAAAGTCACTATCGATAACATTTACACCGGTTTCAGGGCTAAGGTAGAATAGCCGTTGAATCGGACAGGGAGGGCTTTTAATTGGATAAAGAGAAGCTTTACGGTTTTTATCTGGGACATCGCGGAGAGATCACCGGAACAGCGACAGGTCTCATTGCCGCGATAATGATATTGTCTCTCGGATTTTTTAAATCTCTTTTTATAGCTGTTTTGGTATTTCTGGGGTATTATATAGGGAAGCGGGTTGCCAATGACAAGGATTACCTGAAAAATCTCCTGGACAGGATACTGCCGCCGGGAACATACAGGTAAGCAGGTAAGCAGGGAGGAAGGACTTCGTATGGGAAGAAGGGCATCAAGGAGCATCGCAATGAGGCTCCTGTACCAGTTCGATATTCAGAAAGAAGACAGAAAAGAGCAGCTGGAGACTGCCCTCTCTGAATATGAGCTTGCCGATAATGATATAGGATATATAAAAACTATAGTAAACGGCGTTTTTACTTCACTTGAACGAATAGACGCCGAAATAGCTTCCAACATGCGGGGATGGAAGATAGAAAGAATTTCGAAGGTCGATCTGGCTATATTAAGAATGAGTATTTATGAAATCATATACATGGAAGGCATACCTGTGAATGTTTCTATAAACGAGGCGGTTAAGCTTGCTAAAATATACAGCGGGGATTCCTCAGGTGCTTTTGTAAACGGAGTTTTAGGAAAAGCTTCTAATCTAAGGATCATGTCCGGATTTGAGAATGCCACAGATACAGGGCGAACGGATAAAGGAGAGGCAGACCGGCTGATTGTCGGCTGTGATAAAGGCAGCTCGGAAAAAGGCAGGCCTTAAAGATGGATAATGTCTTTACCGTGACTGCCCTTAACAAATATATCAAAAACATATTTGACAGTGATCCGTTCCTTTCGGATATAGTAGTCAAGGGTGAAATATCAAATTATAAGCTGCATTATTCAGGGCATATGTACTTCACTTTAAAAGATGAAGACAGTGTCATCAGATGTGTTATGTTCAAAATGCAGAGAGCAGGGATCAGATTTGAGCCGGAAAGCGGCATGAAGGTAATTGTCAGGGGACGTGTTTCGATATATGAGCGGGACGGGCAATATCAGATATATGCCTCCGACATCCAGCCGGACGGGATCGGAGCTCTTTACCTGGCTTTTACGCAGCTAAAGGAGAAGCTTGAAAAAGAGGGCCTTTTTGACAACGCAATAAAAAAGCCGATTCCTTTCCTCCCTCGTGTTGTGGGCGTAGTGACATCTTCAACCGGTTCTGTAATTAAGGATATCATTAATGTAGCCGGCCGCAGATTTCCTGAGATGAATATCAGGCTTTTCCCGGTAGCGGTTCAGGGAGAAGATGCTGCAAGGCAGATAGCCCACGCTGTCGATACCTTTAACAGGCTGGCATGCGTTGATGTGATAATAGTGGCAAGAGGAGGAGGCTCGCTCGAAGAGCTTTGGGCTTTTAACGAAGAGGCAGTAGCGCGCAGTATATACAGGTCCGTTATACCTGTAATATCAGCAGTCGGGCATGAGACAGACTATACAATAGCTGATTTTGCGGCTGATTTAAGGGCACCTACACCTTCGGCTGCCGCTGAAATAGCGGTGCCGGAAAAGGCCTTTCTTAAGAGAGGGCTTAACGAATTAGATGACAGGCTGGCGAAAGCATTAATGAATATAGTTACCAGAAAAAGGATACTGTATTCAAATGTTATAAGAAGTACAGTTTTCAGGCAGCCTGGAGACAGGATAGCACAAATGAGGCTTTCGGTGGACAACCTTTCCAGATATGCGGCAATTGCTTTAAAAGGAAGGCTTTCAAAGCTGAAAGCTGAATTTGACGGACTGAAGGCAAAATTAGCTGCGCTCGATCCCTTCTCTATTCTTGAAAGGGGCTATAGTGTGGTATCAGACCCCATGAGTGGAAGAATATTGAAATCGGTCAGGGGAGCGAAAACGGGAGCTGAACTGGATGTGACGCTTTCAGATGGAAAGCTTTTCTGCATTGTAGATAAGATAGGAACAAATAAGGAAGATATTTGATAGCCCGGATAAATGAAGCATACAGGAGGTCCTGATGGAAAACAACGGGGAAATTAACAAAGGGAAAAATGACACAGGGGAAAACGTTGAAATGAGCTACGAAGAGGCTCTTAAAAAGCTTGAAGAAATTGCTTCCAAACTTGAAAAGGGCGATTTGACGCTTGATGAATCGATTGAGGCTTTCAGAAAAGGCATGGAGCTGTCAAAATACTGCGCCGGAAAACTCGATGAAGCTGAGAAAAAAATCAGTATCTTTATCGAAAATGAAAATGGTGTCATATCGGAGGAGGAATTCCCGCCCGGCTCTGATTCATACGGAAAGAAATGAGGCTGTATGAAATGAAACCTGACAGCGTGTACTCATATGATGCCTGGTATTCCGGTTGGAGAGATACAGTGGAAAGGCGTCTTTTATATTATATTGACAGACGTGAGCCGAATCCCGGATACAGAGATGATTGCCCTTCTCCGGACAATGGCGGAGTATACATACCAATGAGGTACAGCCTTCTGGCCGGAGGTAAAAGGCTCAGACCCGTAATTTCCATGGCTGTATGCAAAATGGCAGGCGGGTGTGAGGAAGATGTGCTGCCTTACGCATGTGCCGTGGAAATGATCCATACTTACTCTCTGATCCATGATGATCTTCCCTCGATGGATAATGACGATTACAGGAGAGGAATGCCTTCATGTCATAAAAAATTTGGCGAGGCGGCGGCTATACTTGCAGGTGATGCTTTGTTGAATTTGGCATTTGAAATAATGCTTGATGATATTGTGGCAGGCGGCGGAGATAAAACGTTGAAGGCAAAGGCTGCATCAGTTATTGCCAGAGCATCGGGAGCTGAAGGGA
>JAQUNY010000030.1 GCA_028717405.1 Eubacteriales bacterium | reverse complement strand
AGAAATAAGAAAAAGCCAAAGAATGACCCGAGGGCTGTAATACTGGAAGGAGGGGAGGGAATATAATGAAAGAAGCAATCAGATTTGCTCTGCATATAACCGTTCGTCCCTTTGACGGATTCTGGGATATGAAATATGAAAAAAAAGGTAGATTCGGGGTTGCAATAGCCGTAGTTTTGTTTGTTGTTCTGGCTGACATATTTGATATAATTGCCGGCGGTTTTCTTTACAATAACAGCTACCAGCTTCCGGTAAACCTTTTCAGGCAGTTGAGAGTAATTGTTCTTCCATATATCCTTTTTTGTGTTGCGAATTGGTCTGTAACGACACTGATGGATGGCGAAGGTACAATGAAAGATATTATGATGGCTACAGGATATGCCCTTATGCCAATGATACTTATACCTGTACCCCTGACTGTAATAGGCAATTTTCTTTCATATGACGAGAGAGCATATTTCAACGCCCTGCTTTCCTTTTCAACAGTCTGGACAGGATTCCTGATATTCAGCGGGATCATGACTGTACATCAGTACTCGGCAATGAAGACGGTGATGACTCTTCTGGCTACAATAGTCGCCATGGGGGTAATCGTTTTTATCGGGATGGTATTTATGAGCCTCACAAATCAGCTTGTCGGCTTCATATATTCGATTTATAAAGAAGTAATGCTTCGTATTTAGAGGAGGGCCCATTGTGAAAAGACAAAAAAGGATTTTAGTAAAAATAACATTAGCAGTATTTATTATCGCCAACTGCCTTTTCATCAATACCGGTATGATATCGGCAGATGAGGAGCTGGACCTTAATCCGTACGAAGCTGAAGGTGACGCTTTGTTGACGCCGCTGAAAACCGGCGGTTCAGAAGACCTTGAAGGGATGGATACTCTGGCGGCTGAAAATGAATTTCTTGCTCTTTATGTGAACAGCGAGCACACAAATATTGCCGTTCTTGATAAACGCACAGGTCAGGTATGGCATTCCAATCCGCCCAATGCCGCTGACGATCCGGTTGCTGCGGGAGCAAATAAGGACAGGCTCAAATCACAGCTTTATCTGACATACTATGACAGGAACGGACAGAAAAAGACATACGACAATTTCTATGATTGTATCAAAAGAGGCCAGTTTGAAATATTTGAGATTGAAAACGGCATAAGGATAACCTATAAAATTGGTAATATGCTAAAAAGCAAGGAAGATATACCACAGAGGCTCAATGATAAAAGGTTTAATGAGCTGTTCCTTGACAACACTTTGCTCTCGGATAAGGATAAAACCGAAATAAACAAGCGTTACACATACCTTCCCGGGATGGAGGTATGGATGTTCTCATCTACGGGCGGAGACATCGCGGTCCAGAATATGCTGAAAATCCTCGAAAAAATCGGCTATACGACGGCAGACCTTGTAAAGGACAATAAAGCTGAAGGCATTCCGGCATATCTCTCGGATAAGGTTTTTTATGTCATACCTGTCGAATACACTATCGAAGGTGATAATCTGCTTGCAAAGCTTGTTATGGATGAGCTTAAATATCCGGAATCTTATCCGGTCACGCAGATAGAATTTATGGAATTTTTCGGGGCAGCCTTTATTGATTCTGATGACGGATATACCTTTATCCCTGACGGGTCGGGAGCCCTCATAAGGTTCGACCCGGATCACAGGATGAGCGATCAGTATTATTCGATTGTCTATGGCGACGACAAGGGCATTCTAACGGTCGAAAAGAGACTACAGGCAGAACAGGTTACTATGCCTGTATATGGACAGAAGAATGGCGAAAATGCCTTCCTTGCAATAATAGAGCAGGGCGAGACCATGGCGAATATAACTGCTTACAGGGCGGGCAGGCTCAACGGGTTCTATTCTGTATACCCGACTATAAATACCATAGCAATGGACTATGTGAGGCTTGGCGACGGAAATGTTACAACCCAGATACCAACCTTCCAGCAGGAAATGTATGAAGGGAAATTTACCATAAGATACGCCTTTCTGTCCGGGGATAAAGCTGATTACTCAGGTATGGCTGAGTACTACAGAAACTACCTGGTTGAGAGATATGACATGCAAAAGCAGGATTCAGGAGAAAGCCTGCCGTTTTATCTCGAAACACTGGGAGCAATCAAAAAAACCAAGGCGGTATTGGGTATCACATATACCGGACTTGTACCCCTTACCACATATGATCAGGCAGCAGATATAGTCAAACAGCTTAAATCAAACGGCATAAGCAATATTAAGCTGTCATATACAGGATGGTTCAACGATGGCCTTGACCAGTCTGTACCGACAAGACTCAAGACAGAGCTTATATTGGGCGGGAGTAATGATTTCGAAAACCTGGTCAGCTATCTGGACAGCGAGGGGGTAGATTTTTACCCTAACGTTACCTTCCTGAAATTTTTAAACCTGAAGTGGTTCTCGAAATACAGAGATTCAGCCAGAAACCTTGACGACAGGTTTGCAAGATCGTTTATATACAATATGGTCACCTTCGGAAGACAGTTCCAGGAATTCGTACTTTCACCATCCAGACTCCCCAAGGTTGTGGATACATTCCTCCGCAAATATGATAAATATGAAATAAAGGGCATAGGACTTGCCGATATGGGAAGCCTTGTTAATTCGGACTTTAACACAAGAAGACTCCTCCTCAGGCAGGATGCAATGAAAATACAGCAGGAGCAGATGTTAAAGATGAAGGAGGAGACCGGCAGCGTTTTGATATATGACGGCAATGCGTACGCTGCTCCGCTTTCGAACCACATATTAAGTGCACCGCTCACAAACAGCGCCTTCAATATTGAAGATGACAGCGTACCGTTCTACCAGATGGTTTACCATGGATATGTCAACTATGCCGGTGATCCCATTAATTTTGCTGAAACTCAGGTCAGAGAGCTTCTCAAGATTATAGAATATGGGGCAGGTATATATTATAAATGGATTTATGATGAATCTTCTGTTTTAAAACAGACCAGTTATGACTACCTGTACTCTACAAACTATGAGGACTGGATGGGAGATGCCGTCAGCTTCTATAACAAAGCCAATGATGCGCTGAAGGATGTACAGGGTCAGCTGATGATACATCACGACAAGCTTGCTGATAAAGTCTACAAAACCACATATGAGAACGGTATATCAGTTATTGTCAACTATAACACATTTGATGCCGAAATTGACGGATTGAGCATCCCGGCCAGAGACTACAAGATAGTGAAGGGAGAATAAAAAATGGCAACAAAGGAGAAGAAAAAATTCCTGAAGGGGAGGCTTACGCTTGAAACAAGAAAATCACTCTATGGGTATATATTCATACTTCCATGGGTAATCGGCTTTCTCTTCTTTTTTCTGAAACCGGTAATACAGACGGTACAGTTCAGTTTCAGCAACCTTACTGTTGAACCGACCGGATATGTTCTTGAATATATCGGGATCAAGAATTTCCGCGATGCGTTCCTGTCGGATGCTAATTTTCCCAGATATCTTACGGCTTCTATCAGAAAAATGTATACAGAAACGCCGGTCATACTCATATTCAGCTTTTTCGCAGCTTTACTGATACGTCAGAAATTCAGGGGCAATGCGATTATCAAGACCATATTTTTCCTTCCTGTTATTATGGCATCCGGTACTTTTATGAGGATGCAGGCACAGGCAGGGGGATCAAACACGAGAGATATCGCGGCTGCTATGAGCGAGGGAATGGATGCAGTTCCGGTCCTCCAGTCCATAAGGTTTCAGATGATACTTGAGGACGCAGGATTTTCACCGACTTTTATAAGTGCCCTTACAACGCCTATCAATAACATATTTAATATCATTTCTCTTTCAGGAATACAGATATTTATCTTCCTGGCAGGATTGCATTCTATACATCCGTCGTTGTTTGAGGCCTGCTATATTGAAGGGGCGACAGGCTGGGAGACCTTCTGGAAAATAACGTTCCCAATGATTTCACCGCTCATCCTTGTCAACCTGATATATACCGTTATAGACTCCTTTACCGCTTATTCAAATACGACAATGACATACATATACAATGCGGCTTTCGGGTTATTTAAATTCGGATTTTCGAGTGCGATGTCGCTGATATATTTTGTATGTATAGGAGGCATTCTGGGGGTCGTTGGGCTTATTGTGTCAAAAAGGATATTTTACTACACCTGATACCGCATTAGAGAGGGAGGAGCCATATTATGGTTCAGAACATAGCAACAGTAACAAAGAACAAGCTTGCTAAGGCAAAGAATGTACTAAATGAAAAAGTCTTTACCTTAAGAGTCAAGCACAAAGCAAAGAACTGGGTCTGGTCTTTTGTCAGGTCAATATTTCTTTTGGGCTTTGCATTTGTCATCATGTACCCGATCCTCATAATGCTCAGCAGGGCTTTCATGCACAGGGTCGACATTTATGACAATACGGTCCTTTGGATACCTAAAAATTTTTCCGTAGAAAACTTTCAGATAGCTGGAGATATGATACAATACTGGCCGGCGTTTAAGAATTCGATGATACTTGCGATAACTATCACGCTCGTCCAGACCTTATCGTGTCTGCTGATAGGGTATGGTTTTGCCAGGTTCAACTTTAAGCTGAGAGGCTTTCTTTTCGGAATAGTCATATTTACAATAATAGTGCCTCCGCAGTTGCTGATGGTGCCGATATACCTGCATTTCAGATTCTTCGATGTGTTTGGCATCTACAAGGCGGTAACAGGGAACAGGGGAATAAATCTGCTTGATACATTTTCCCCCTTCTATTTGTTGGCCATAACCGGTCAGGGCATAAAAAACGGGCTTTTCATATACATCTTCAGGCAATTCTTCAGAGGCATGCCGAAGGAAACCGAAGAGGCTGCAGTTGTTGATGGCGCAGGTCCTTTCAAGACATTTACCACCATAATGGTGCCGGGGGCTCTTACTGCTATAACTACTGTTGCCCTTTTCTCATTTGTGTGGCAGTGGAATGATAACACCTATGCATCACTATTCCTGAAGAATACAAAAGTACTGCCGCTTACATATGAGTTTCTGGGGATGTTTACTCCTGAAATGGCTGCGGAAGGTATGCTCACAACTTTTGACACCTCGAATCCGTACTTTATCGCAATGCTCAGAAGTACAGGAGTACTGATGATGATAGCACCTGTTATCATATTGTATATTTTCGCCCAGAAGTTCTTTGTCGAAAGTATTGAAAGGGCCGGTATAATAGGCTGATACAGAAAAGACATAACAAAGCGAAGCATGGCACAATGAGGCAAAACAAAGACAATATGAGACAGACAATATAATAGATATGATTGGATGCAAGATCGATGGGCCGGCTGACGAAAAGCCGGCTCAATGTTATTATTGATACATCGGAGGAATGCTTTTATGGACATAGAAGAAATCAGAAAACTCGGTGAAAGATTCAGGGACAATATACAGAGGGTAATAGTGGGTAAAAGCTCGGTTATTGACCTGATGTACACAGCTCTTATTTGCTCCGGGCATATACTTATAGAGGATGTACCGGGGATGGGAAAGACAATGATGGCAAAATCAATGGCAATCTCTGCAGGCTGTGTATTCAAAAGGATCCAGTTCACACCTGACCTTCTCCCAAGCGACCTGACCGGGATCAATTATTACAACCAGAAGCTGGCAGAATTCCAGCTGAGGAAGGGCCCCGTGTTTTGCAACATACTTCTGGCAGACGAGATAAACAGGGCAACACCCAGAACACAATCCAGCCTGCTCGAATGCATGGAAGAGAACCAGGTAACCATAGACGGCATTACATATCCCCTGGAACAGCCCTTTATGGTAATTGCAACACAGAACCCAATCGAGATACAGGGCACATTTCCCTTGCCCGAAGCCCAGCTTGACAGGTTTTTGCTCAGGATAAGGATGGATTACCCCGACAGGGAGGAAGGATTGGAGATCCTCAGGAGATTCCGGAGCAGGAATCCGGTCACTGAAATTGGCAAAACAGCAGAACCGGAAGAAATCCTGCAGGCGAGGCAAGCATATACCAAAGTGCATATAAGCGATGACATCCCTGCGTATATTATGGATATAGCAGACAGAACGCGTGAACATGAGGAGGTGCTGCTGGGTATAAGCCCGAGAGGCACACAGGCGCTTCTTAAAGCGGTACAGGTCCACGCCATAATGCAGGGACGCGATTTTGTGACGCCTGATGATGTAAAATACATGGCAAGCCCTGTACTTGCACACAGGATAGTATTAAAGAATGTTTCAAGGATCAAAAGAGGCCAGGCGGAGAAAATCATAACAGATATTATCAAAAACACTCCGGTCCCGGCTGAGAACATAAGCCGCATTTAGAAAAAGGCAATAAATCCGGAGGGGCCAGCTTGGACAGAACATGGATCAGGATATTGATCACCGGGGCGATCATAGCCGGATCAATAATACTTTTTTATATAATCCAGTATGTCATATACAGAAAGTATGGTTTGCGCAACCTTGCCTATGACAGATGGACTGAGGGTACAGATCCTTTTGAGGGGGATGAGATCCATCTGGTGGAGAAAGTCGAGAATAACAAGCTCCTGCCGCTGCCTTACCTGCAGGTCGATTCAGTTGTTGATCCCGGACTGAAATTTGACCGGCATGTAAAAATCGACATCAGGTATGACCAGTATCTGAAGAGCATGTTCAACCTGCTGCCTTATATGAGGATAACCAGAAAACACAGGATCATGTGCCAAAAAAGGGGCATATATGATTTCGATATGGCGACGGTTTGTGCCGGGGATCTTTTTGGCTTTGAAACGGCTAAGGAAAACAGAAAGGTGAAGTGCGGCATTACTGTGTTTCCCAGGCTCGTCAATATCGAAAGGATACCATTTCCGTCGCATAACTATATCGGAAATTTTGCTGTAAAAAGGTGGATAGTAGAAGATCCGTTTATAATTTCAGGCGTGAGGGAATACAGATATGGGGACCCGTTAAACCGCGTCAACTGGAATGCAACGGCAAGGACAGGCAGCCTTCAGGTTCACAAGAAGGATTATTCCGCAGATCCCGGGTTCATGATTTACCTCAATTATGAGCTTGATGAGAATATGTGGGATTATGTTACCGATATGCAGGCAATAGAAACAGGAATATCATATTCGGCTTCCATTGCCCAATACGCGGTCGAAAACGGTATCAGAGCCGGGTTTGCCTGCAACGGCGGCAAAAAGGGGAATACCCGCGAATGGATAAGATTCGAAGCAGAAGCCGGTAATGTGCATCTTTATAAGATGCTTGAAGGCATGTCGGGCCTTTCTTCAAGGCTCGCCCTGTCATTCGGGAGTTTGCTGAAGGAGGATGTTGAATCCGGTATGACCGGTATGGATATCATCATTATTACGGCATACCTGGGGAAAAATGCAGAGGAACAGATTGAAAATCTGAAATCAATGGGAAATGCCGTTGAGGTAGTCTGGCTGCAGCCCGGAAAGGCCGGTGATGTTCTTTGAACGGAGAAAAGCTGACACTTGCAGGCCAGCTCCTTGCGTTTATCAGATTTGCAGCCGGACCTGTATTCGCAGGACTGACTTTCTATTTTATATACAAGATACTCAAAAAAGCAGGTAAAGACACAAAGATATCTTCTTTTCTCAGAAATTTCATCAAAACCGGCAAAAACCTTTTTGCCGGCATGATGTCCAGGTTCAGACTGCGAAAATGGTTCGCCGCGTCCTCAAGGAGGATAAAAAAGGCCAAGAAGAATGGATATGAAGAGGAAATTGAAAAACTTATGACCTGGCGTGACCTTGGAAGAAACTATGCCGACAGGCTCAGAGAGTGGTTTGCTAAAATGATGGAACGCGAAAAGAAATGGAGCGATCTGGAAACGGACGCTGAAAGAGTCAGATTCCTTTACAGGCGTATGCTGATCAATGCAGTCATGAAAGGTTTTATGTTCAACAGGGCTGATACCCCGCGTGAGACTATCCAGGGCATTGCAGTGTATAAAAACAGGGATAAGTTAAAAGAAATGCTTCCTGAAAAAGAACATCTGCGAGAAAGGCACAGAAGCAGAAGGTACGAAATGTACGACCGCGAGACAATGTATGAGAATTTAATGGAGCAATACAGGAAGGGTATCTTCCGGGATGGAGCAAAAATAATTGTGGAAGCTATGATGCAGCCATCATATAAAGCTGCGGTACTTTATGAAAAATGCAGGTATGGAGACTCAGGGGATGCCGGTGCAGTGATCGGTGACAGCGGGATACAGGAAGCACGTAATATTTTCGGACACGAATTGAAGCTATAGAGGGTAAGTTATGGCAGACAAGCTGTGACGAGCAGCACATATTGACATTAAAATAATATAAATGTAAAATAATACCATACAGATCACTGAGTCAGGAACGGAAAAAGCAATGGGGAAAATAATACTGGCTTCGACCTCGCCTCGCAGGATCGAATTGCTGAAAAAGCTCAATATGGATTTCAAGGTCCAGCAGCCGGGGGTAGAAGAGGAATCCTTCATAAGGGCTCCCGGGCAGGCGCCTGAAGATTATGCGATGGATCTGGCATTGCTGAAAGCTGAGAGTGTTTTAGATAAAACCGAAGGAGACAGCCTTATAATCGGAGCGGATACAGTGGTTACCATATCCGGGAAAGTTCTGGGAAAACCGTCGGATTCACATGAAGCCAGGCTTATGCTGGAAAGCCTTCAGGGAAAATGCCATGAAGTCATAACAGGTTTATGTGTTATAAATGCACAGGATGGCAGAAGAGCCGTTTCCTTTGAAAAGACGCGGGTCAGGATCAGAAATCTTACTGATCAGGAAATAACCTTTTATATCTCCACCGGAGAGTCTCTTGACAAGGCCGGGGCATATGGCGTCCAGAGCATGGGAGCCCTCCTCGTGGAACGCATCGAAGGGTGCTATTTCAATGTTGTCGGACTTCCGATTTACAGACTTTCAGTGATGCTGCGCGAATTCGGCTACGATCTGCTTTCATGATAAGGCCGGATATCATTGAACGGAGGTATATGGATGACAACAGGCAAGACTTTGGGCAGCGTTAATCCCGCATTGGTAAAAGCCGGTATTAAAAAGCCTTATACGGAATCGGCAGCAATAAGGAACAGACTAAGTATAAGAGAGATGCCTCTAAACGAAAGGCCATATGAAAAGTTTGAGAACTATGGACCAATGGCATTGTCCGATGCTGAACTTATAGCCATTATCATCAGGACAGGCAGCAGAGTCGAAACTTCAGTAACACTGGCGCAGAAGATACTCAAGCTTGACGGGGCGGATAAAGGACCGGCCTTTCTGTCTGACATTGATGTCGAAGAATTAAGGCGCCTGCCTGGGATTGGCAGGGTGAAAGCCATACAGATAAAAGCAGCGGCTGAGCTTTCCAGGCGCATGCATTCATACCGGCCGTTTATGATAAAAACGCAAGTCAGGTCTCCCGAAACGATCGGGCAGCTTATGATGGAAGATATGCGCCACCTGAAAAAGGAAATATTCAGGACTATACTACTTAACACAAAAAATGTTATTATAAAGATAACCGATATTTCTATTGGAAGCCTGACATCGTCAATTGTCCATCCAAGAGAAGTTTTTTCCGAAGCAGTTAAGATATCGGCCTTTGGGATCATCTTTGTGCATAATCATCCAAGCGGGGATCCCGAACCGAGCCATGAAGACATTGAGACAACCAAAAGACTGACAGAAGCGGGCGAAATACTCGGGATCAAGGTCATTGACCATGTGGTTATCGGCAATGGCAGCTATGCAAGTTTCAGGGAAAAGGGCATGATCTGAAATTATGTGAAAATGAATACCGGCGGAGCAGAAGTGTCAGGATTATCCGGCTCGAACTGTATTCAGGAAAGAGGAGCGTATGGGTTTTTTCTCTAAAGACATTGGGATCGATCTCGGCACCGCCAATACACTGGTCCATGTTAAGGGCAGGGGGATCGTGGTAAGGGAGCCCTCCGTCGTCGCAATAAATAAGAAAAATGACGAGATTTTAGCCGTTGGTGATGCGGCCAAGGAAATGATAGGCAGGACCCCCGGGAATATAGTGGCGATCAGGCCGATGAAAGACGGGGTCATCGCTGATTTTGACATAACTCAGGCAATGCTGAAATATTTTATCAAACGTGCGATTAATTTCAGCCTTTTCAGCAAACCGCGCGTGGTTATATGTGTCCCGTCGGGTGTTACCGAGGTGGAGAAAAGGGCTGTGGAGGAATCTACTTTGCAGGCAGGCGCAAAGGAGGCATATCTGATAGAAGAACCCATGGCGGCGGCAATAGGCGCCGAGCTTCCTGTTGAAGAACCGTCGGGCAGCATGGTTGTAGATATAGGGGGAGGCACCAGCGAAGTCGCGGTCATTTCCCTTGGAGGCATAGTTACGAGCAAATCGCTCAGAATAGCCGGAGATGAGCTTGACGAAGCCATATCCCACTACATTAAAAAAGAGTACAATCTTATGATCGGCGAAAGGACTGCCGAAGACATCAAGATAACCATAGGTGCAGCATATCCGAGGGCTAAGGAAGTAACATACGAAATGAAAGGGAGGAACCTCATTACGGGCCTCCCCAAAAATATTACAGTGACATCGACGGAAATCACTGAAGCAATCAAAGAAACTGTGAACGCAATTGTAGACGCCATCAAGCTGACTCTTGAAAAAACACCTCCCGAACTGGCAGCTGACATAATGGAAAGAGGTATAATGCTGACAGGCGGAGGCGCCTTGCTGAGCGGCCTTGACAAGCTGATTTCGGAAGAGACAGGAATGCCGGTATATATAGCTGAAAAACCTCTTGATTGTGTTGTTATGGGCGCAGGTAAAGTGCTTGAAGAGATTGAAACACTCAAAAAAGTACTTATTTCGCCCAGGAAGCTCAGATGAAGATCAAATCAGATGCAAAAAAGAATTTCACCACAGCGGCTGTTCTAATTTTAGTAATGGTTGTCGCGATTGGTTTGTTTGTGAGGCCGGGCAGTAAACTGGATTGGCTTGGCAATATTGTCAGCGTTCCTTTTTCGCCTTTCCAAAAGCTGTTTTCATCCATTGGAAACAAAATTGAAAAAAGCATCACGGTTTTTTCTGAGGCCGGCAGATTGAGGGATGAAAACGCAAAGCTGCAGGAGGAGGCTGCCGCGGCTGCTGAAGCTGTAAGAGAAGCCGCCATGCTCAGACTGCAGAATGAAGAGTTAAAGAGGATCATCAATTATAAAGATAATTTTAACGACTATGAAATTATGAACGCCGGAGTCATAGCAAAAGATGCCGGGAACCTTTTCAATATATTTGTTATCGACAGGGGTATCAGCGACGGAATAAAGACAGGCCGGAAAGGCCTGTATTCTGCGTATTATCCTGTAGTTGCCGACAAAGGACTTGTTGGCAGGGTAATATCGTCGTACGCCCTGTCTTCGAAGGTCCTGAGTATAATTGATGAAGGCAGCGCAGTAAGCGCCCTTGTAGTTAAGAACAGGACTTTTGTCGAGGTCAAAGGAGATATTACGCTTAAAGACAAAGGACTCTGCCTTGTGGATAATATCGGACTGGGAGAAGAAGCTGGTATAGCGCCAGGCGATCTGCTTGAAACATCAGGACTTGGAGGAATTTATCCCAAAGGTATCATAATCGGCAGAATAATTGAAACAGGCAGAAATGAAGAGACTGCAAAAATATATGCAATACTTGAGCCGGCAGTCGATTTTGCCAGACTTGAGACAGTTTATGTCATGAAGAGCAGGATTGACAATGATGGACTGGATGAAACCGGGCGGGATGAAAACAGATGAAAATAAAGCTGCCTTTTGCATTGTTGACAATTTCGATTTTGCTGCTGCTCCAGACCACGCTGCTTGAATATGTCGAAATAGCAGGGGTCAAGCCAAACCTTTTGCTGACCTTTACAATATGCGCGGCATTCTATGCCGGCAGCCGGGAAGGTGCAGCGGTGGGTGCTCTGGCCGGACTGGCGCAGGATATGGCCACCGGGATAATATTTGGATTTTACGCCATTATTGGAGCGGCGGCGGGATTTATAACCGGACTTATAAACAGGAGGCTTTACAGGGACAATATGATCGTACTTGTACTGGTGACTTTCCTGGTAACCCTGATATACGAATCGGTGGTCAGTCTTTTATATGGCCGGGCCGGGTTACATGGCAGTGCCCTGGCAGGGGGGCCGGCTAAATACTGGTTTGTTATTAACAGGCTGATCCTGCCGGAAGCAGCTTATAACTGTGCAGTCGCGACAGCTTTATATCTTCCTGTACTGGCACGTGAGAAAAACGGAAAAATAAAAGCCGGAGGCAAAACTGTTACATATTGATCATACGGGATGGTGCAATAATATTAAGATCAAGGATATCCTGAAAGACAGATACTTCATATTGGCGGCGTTTTTTCTTGCATTTGGAATGGTGATCATTATAACTCAGGCCTGCCTTCAGATAATCAGAGGCGGGGATTATGATAATGAAGCACGCATGAGGCTGTTCAGAGAACAGAAGGTGTCAGCTCCCAGGGGGAATATAACAGACCGGAACGGCATACCGTTGGCACTGAACAGAGAGTGCAGTACTGTCAACATATCTTATGTCAGGATGAGTGGAAAAGAAAGAGATGCAATGTATCTGGAGCTGGCCAATCTCTTCATCAGAAACGGAGATGATTACAGGGACAGCTTTTCCCGTTATATAGCATATGATCCGCTGAATGCAAACGATCCCTTTTCCTATGGGCCGATGCTGAAAGACGCGGCATCTGTTGAAAAATGGAAAAGAGAAATGGCGCTAAGGCGGTCCGATATTGAACAGCTGATTGATCCGGCGGCTGTCTTTAAATATTTCAGGACAAAAAAATTCAGCATAGGTGATGAATACTCAGATGAAGAGGCCTATAAGATCATTTGTTTCCATTATGAAATACTGATATATCAATACTCGGGATGCAATCCTCTTGCTCCTGATGCCAGCAGAAAGACAGTTGCGGAGCTGGAAGAAAGGCATGATGAATTCCCGGGAATAACTCTCGGTACCGGTTATAAGAGAAAATATATTGACGGTGAAATGGCCGCTCATCTGATTGGATATGTCGGAGCAATACCCGGTGAAAGACTTGAGGAACTGGAAGCTGCTGGATACGGCATGAGTGATATTGTCGGCATTACCGGAATTGAGTATTATGCTGAAGATATGCTCAGAGGTAAAGACGGCATATGGCAGGCAGCAAGCGACAATGTCACAGGACTGGGGCCGGAAGGCAAACTCAATGAGGAATATCTTATGCAGCCGGGCAATGATGTTGTAATGACGATCGACCTTGATCTGCAAATAGCAGCAATGAGGTCGCTTGAGGGGAAAACAGCTCAGATCCGGACATGGGATGTGCCCGGTAATTATGGGGATGCAAGGGCCGGAGCAGCTGTTGTCATCGATGTCAGAAACGGAGAAGTGCTTGCGCTGGCAAGTTACCCATCCTATGATCCATCTGCCTTTCTGCCGGATCCTGACAATAAAGATGCCGGGAAACTTATAGCACAATGGCTATATGACGACACCGGATTATCGCCCATGTTCAACAGGGCTATCCAGGGCGCTTATGCACCCGGATCGACCTTTAAGCCGCTTACGGCAATTGCAGGGCTTGAAGAAGGCAGAGTTACTGCCGATACTGTTTTCAATGATACGGGGACATGGACTCTTCCTCAGGCTGACGGCGGCAAGACATTTACATGCCTTGAATACAGGGTTTACGGCTGGTCACATGGAGAAATCAGCCTTAGGGAAGCAATTGCAACATCATGCAATCTGTATTTTAACTGGCTGGGCTATAATACCGGTATAGACAGCCTTAATAAATGGGCCAGGTATTTCGGCCTTGGGGCGAAGACCGGAATAGATTTGCCAAATGAGTCATCCGGAGTGCTTGCATCGAGAGAGTCTCAGAAATACTACAGAGATGACATCTGGAGGCCTGCAGATACCTGTATAGCAGCTATAGGGCAGCATGACAACATGTTTACCCCGTTGCAGCTGGCAGGGTATATAAGCGCCATCGCCAACGGAGGCAGGCTTTATACTCCCTATGTGCTAAA
>JAQUNY010000029.1 GCA_028717405.1 Eubacteriales bacterium | reverse complement strand
CGGGACGGACAGAGAACTCGACGACGTGATGATGACACTTACACCGGCACTTGAACTCGCCGGCCATAGAGTTCTGTACGACAAAACTGAAATTAAGACCGAGGAGCTCGCAACACAATATAAATTTCTGTCTTCGCCTACGATCCGTGTGAATGGTAAAGATATCTGTATGTCGGTTAAAGAAAATGATTGTAATTGCTGCAGTGATATCGGGGGTACTGATGTTGACTGCCGTATATTTGAATACGAAGGCAGGGAGTACGAAATCCCGCCGAAAGAAATGCTGGCATCCGCCATCTTGAAGATCGCTTCCGGAGCGGACGCTGCAGCCAAGGGAGGCGGATCAGAAGGCTCGTGCTCATGTTCGTGCGGTGATTATAAGCTGCCGGATAATCTAAAAAACTTTTTTGATGGCAAAGAAAAAGTGAATTGCGCTTGCGAGGGTGACAGCTGCTGCGGATAAAGAAAAACAAGCGGGTATCTGTAACCTGCGAAATGAGAAATTGAAATGTACAAAGTATAATGAACAAAAAAAGGAGACTATAACTATGAGGCTTTTCAATCGTAAGAAAGATAAAAATGAAGATCCAGCCGCATCACCAGGGTCATCATGCTGCTGCTGCTGCGGAGACGGAAAAGATTGTGATCCCGAAAGCATGGAAAAAGCAGTAAAAGCAAAAAGCGAGGGATCCGGAGTTAAAATCCTGGGAAGTGGCTGTGCAAAATGCAACCAGCTTGAGGCATCGGTAAAGGAAGCTCTACAGCAGGTTGGAATGGACACGGAAGTAGACCATGTGAAAGAATTCTCGCAGATTGCCGCATACGGAGTGATGACGACACCTGCCCTTGTCATAGACGGGAAAGTGGTATCCTATGGCAAAGTGCTGAAAACCGATGAGGTAGTCAGGATCCTGCAAAAAGTCAGAGGATAATATAAAGCCACAAAGGCAAATAACTACATATGGCAAAAGCAATATGGCAAAAACACAAATATGGCAAAACCTGCTGTCAAAAACCTGCTTGACAAACGGAAAATGCATGTTTATAATTAACGCATGACGCTTTAGTACTGCAGCATGACAGAGTAGTAAAGCGCATAAAAAAAGGCGGTGGTCGGATGGCAAAGTGGAAAATGTATACACCCGAGGGCATGCAGGATATATTGCCCTGGGAATGCTACCCAAAACGTGTTATTGAAGAAAGGCTGCGTTCTCTCTTCAGAAGCTTTGCTTACTATGAAGCTGAGACGCCGGCGGTCGAATTCCTCGATGTTTTTTCTGCTGAACCCGGACTCACACCTCAGGAAACAATGTTTAAGTCATTTGACGAACAGGGCAGGATACTTGTGCTGAGGCCGGACATAACCATACCCGTTGTCAGGATGGCAGCCACAAAATTCAGAGACTTGCCGGAGCCGTACAAGATATTCTATATTGGAAACATGTACAGGTTTGATGAACACGGAGGCGGCAGACAGAAGGAGTTTACACAAGCCGGCGCTGAACTGCTGGGCGCGGATACTCCCGAAGCTGATGCCGAAATCATTTCCATCGCTGCGAATGCAATGCTTGCAGCAGGATTGAAAGAATTCCAGATAGATATCGGGCAGGTAGGATTTTTTAAAGGACTGATGCATGAGGCGGGGCTTCAGGGGGATGAAATCGAAAAATACAGGCAGCTTGTCGACAGGAAAGACATCATAGGTATAGAAGAACTTGCAGAAAACAGAAAGATAAGGGAAGATATTAAAAAGCTCCTGACGAAGCTGCCTGTCTCGTTCGGCAGCCCTGAAGCCGTGGCGGATTTCAGGAGCAAGGCGCCTAATTCGATATGCCGTGAAGCTTTGGACAATATTTCAGAAGTAATCGGAATACTTGAAGACTATGGTCTCGGAAAATATATCTCAATCGACCTGGGTATGGTCAGCAGCTTGAAATACTATAGCGGTATTATTTTCAAAGGCTTCACATATGGTATTGGGTATCCGCTGCTCAGCGGAGGCAGATACGACGGCCTTTCAGAGATTTTCGGAGTGAAGAGGCCGGCCACAGGTTTTTCCATGGGGATAAATATGCTGATGAGCGCCATGTCCCGCCAGAAGATCGGGCTGGCAAAGCCCCTGACAGAATATCTTGTCTGGTATGACAGAAATGATCCGGAAGCCAGAAGGCTGGCTTTTGCAAAGGCAGAGACACTGAGGAGAGAGGGATTTACGACGGAAGTCTGTATCTCCGGAAAAAATATAGGAGATGCCTGCATTTACGCATCCTCAAAAGGGATCGGCGAGGTGCTTGAAATAAAGGCAGACGGCACATTCAGCAAGCATGCTGCACGGAAATGATGCCGCACACAACGGGCAATAAGCGGATGTGGGAGGTGGAATGACGAGATATATCAATATAGCGCTGGCAAAAGGCAGGCTTGCTGAGCTTTCCGCAGGACTGTTCAGAGATATCGGGATCTTTTGCGGCGATGTTGATGATGACTCAAGAAAGCTCATTATCAGTGATGAAGAGAACAAGGTCCGGCTCTTCCTTGTTAAACCAGGAGATGTGCCGGTGTACGTTGAGTATGGAGCGGCAGACATAGGGATAGCAGGCAGGGATACCCTGCTTGAGGAGGGCAGGAATGTCTATGAAGTGCTGGATCTCGGATTCGGTGCCTGCAGGATGGTGCTTGCCGGTCCGGGCGCAATAAAAGATTCATTCAGCCTGATGAGCAATAAACGAGTCGCAACCAAATACCCCCGCATTGCCAGGGAGTATTTCGACCACAAGATGAAGGAAAGCGTTGAAATAATAAAACTGAGCGGTTCTGTGGAGCTTGCCCCACTCACGGGGCTTTCAGATGTTATAGTAGATATTGTTGAAAGCGGCAAGACACTTAAAGAGAATGGCCTTGAGGTTTTTGAAACAATAGCGTCCATAAGCGCGAGGATGATAGTGAACAGGGTAAGCATGAAAATGGAAAGCGACAGGATAAACAAAATAATTGCTGATATCAGGCAGATGCTTGCAGAAAGGAACAAGACGGCAGGATGACTGACGTCACAAAGCAATTACATGGATTTAAGTTAGCGGACAGAAATAGCGGACAGAAGTAGCGGACAGAGGGAGCGGACAGGTATATGAGCATAAAAATGCTGAGATTCTCATCGCGAAATGATGAAAAGGATTTCTGTTTCAATTTATTTGAGGCAGGAAATATAAATGAGCTGAAAAAATTTCTGCATGAAAGAAGATATCTGCGCTTTGACGAAGCCGGGAAAATTTCAGCCGAAATCGTGAGAAATGTAAGGCGCGAGGGTGACGAGGCTTTATACAGATATACCCAAAAATTCGATGGAGCTGACATAAGGGGAAGAGTAAGGGTAGAGGAAGCTGAGATAGCAGAAGCGCAGGCTTCTGTGAGTGCTGAAATGGCTCTTGCTTTATCGGAGGCAGCCGACAACATAAGAAAATTCCATATGCTGCAGACAGGAAGATCCTGGATAGATGCTGAAAAGGAAGGCATCATGCTTGGACAGCTCATCAGGCCGGTCGAAACTGCAGGGATTTATGTGCCTTCGGGCACAGCTCCCCTGCCTTCCTCAGTACTTATGAGTGTAATACCGGCAAAGGTTGCGGGAGTTTCTAAAATAATAATGTGTACCCCTCCGGGCAAAGACGGCAGGGTGGATCCCATTATCCTGGCTGCAGCCAGAGAGGCGGGGGCTGATGAGATATACAGGATAGGCGGCGCCCAGGCAATAGCTGCGATGGCTTTCGGGACAGCTTCTGTACCGGCTGTTGATGTAATTGCCGGACCAGGCAACATATATGTCGCAATGGCAAAAAAAGAGGTTTACGGATACTGCGGCATAGACATGATAGCAGGCCCGAGCGAGATAGCGGTTTTGGCTGACAGAACTGCAGATCCCTGTTTTGCGGCAGCAGATCTCCTGTCACAGGCCGAGCATGATAAAATGTCTTCCTCTGTGCTTGTTACAGACAGTGAAAAATTTGCCTTTGATGTGCTTGCAGAATTAAATGCACAGATCGGTAAACTCGGAAGGAAAGAGACAGCGGCGGCATCGATCCTCGACAACGGGCTTGTGGTACTTGCGGAAGATATGGCTGAAGGCATTGAAACCGTTAATATGATAGCTCCCGAACATCTTGAAATCATGACTGAAGACCCGTTTGGAGCGCTTCCGAGGATAAAAAATGCCGGTGCGGTTTTTCTGGGCAGCTATTCCTGTGAACCACTGGGAGATTATATGGCGGGACCCAGCCATGTCCTGCCTACAGGAGGAACGGCAAGGTTCTTTTCGCCACTTGGGGTTGATACTTTTATTAAGAAGACAAGCCTGATCTACTATAATAAGGAGGCTGCGGGAAAGGCTTCAGGAAGCATAATGAAATTTGCAGCCGCAGAAGGACTTGGCGCACATGCAGCTTCAGCCGCGTACCGGCGGGTGCCGGCGGAGGATGTAAGCCGATGTTAAAAGATAGAGATATGTGAGAATTATATCTCAGGGTGAATTACGACGTACATTTATAGTGACTTGATGATGGACAAAATATATAATTATGTATGCCGGGTCAGAAATCCGAAATTTTTGAAAGCGGGGTTCGGACTCCCCTTGCCAAAAAAAGATACTGGAGGCCTATATGCCAAGAAAAGCGGAATATACCAGAAAAACGAATGAAACAAATATCGCTGTTGCTGTTTGCATTGACGGCAAAGGCATCAGCAATATAAGAACAGGGATAGGATTTTTGGACCACATGCTTGAACTGCTGGCAAGACATGGCCTTTTTGACCTTGAAGTAAAAGCCGATGGCGATCTTAGAGTGGATGCGCATCACACGGCTGAAGATATCGGCATAGTTCTTGGGACGGCGTTAAAAGAAGCACTTGGAGATAAGGTATCGATCAAAAGATACGGGACATCATTTGTTCCCATGGACGAAACACTTGCAATGGTTTCGATCGATCTCAGCGGAAGGCCTTACCTTGTATACAGGGGAGGAATACTTGCGGCGGGGATTTCATCAGAAGGATTTGACTTCGCCCTTGTTGAGGAATTCTTCAGGGCGGTTGCTTTTAATTCGGGAATGACGCTCCATATGGAAGTGCTTTACGGCTCGAACCTTCATCATGTCGCCGAAGCTTTGTTTAAGGCATTTGCCAGGGCGCTGCGCGAGGCTTCGGGCATAGATGCAGCCATACAGGGAGTGCTTTCGACAAAGGGGGTGCTGTGATTATGGGAAAAAATGCTTATAAAAATAACAGGGGCCACCTTATTGCAGACACTTCATTTATTGGCATGGAACCTTATATAAAAGGCAAGGTGAGAGATGTATATGAGGCCGGTGACAAACTTGTTTTCATAGCAACTGACAGGATCTCAGCATTTGATGTAGTCTTCAGAGAGCTTATACCAAATAAGGGAAAAGTGCTGAATTGTATCTCGGCCTTCTGGTTCAACAAGACTTCAGACATTATTGGGAACCACATGCTGACAACTGATGTGTCGCAATTTCCGGAGAGCTTCAGGCCTTTCCGTGAAAAGCTGGAAGGCCGGTCGATGCTGGTCGCCAGAGCGGAAATGCTGCCTGTGGAATGTGTGGTAAGGGGATACCTGGAAGGTTCAGGATACAGGGAATATATCGCAGGCGGGTCAATTGGTGGAGTAAAACTGCCAGCCGGGCTAAAACAGTGTGACCGCCTTGCAGAACCTGTTTTTACGCCCACCACCAAAGAGAATGCCGGACACGATGTTGGAATTTCATTCAATACTTTCAGCAACATGATAGGCGCTGAGTTAGTGGTGAAGATAAGAGACATTTCCCTGAAACTATATAATATGGCGTCGGAATATTCCTTTTCAAGGGGTATCATTCTTGCTGACACCAAATTCGAATATGGCCTCATAAAGGGTGAGCCGGTGATTGCTGATGAGCTTTTTACTCCTGATTCCTCAAGGTTCTGGGATTTGAATGATTACGCACCGGGCAGGCCGCAGAAAAGCTATGATAAGCAATTCCTGAGGGAATATCTGGACAGCACCGCATGGGATAAGAATCCGCCGCCTCCGGCCATTCCCGACGACGTTGTCGCAAAGACAGGCGCCAAATACCTCGAGGCTTATGAAATAATTACGGGAAGCAGGTTAGTGTGAAAAAACTTGATTATAATAGTTGATTATGGAACGGGAAATCTGGGAAGTGTTAAAAAGGCTATGGACTATATCGGATGCAGCAGCGCAGTGACAAAAGCTCCCGGGGACATTGCCGGCGCCGACGGGATAATCCTTCCGGGAGTAGGATCTTTTGCCGACGCCTCAGAGAATCTGCGCCGCACAGGGATGCAGGGTGCACTGAGGAAGGCGATAGATTCAGGGAAGCCTTTTCTGGGGATATGCCTCGGCATGCAGCTGCTCATGGAATGGAGTGAAGAAGGCGGTTTCAGCCGGAAGGGATTGGGGATTTTCAAAGGCAGTGTCAGAAGGTTTTCTGCGAAGATGGGGCTTAAGATACCCCATGTGGGATGGAATTCACTGGATATCATTAAGAAGGATGTAATTTTTGCGGGCCTCCCGGCAAAACCATATGTATATTTTGTACATTCATACCATGTAGCTGCAGAAAGCAGAGACGTTGTTTCAGCCTCATCTTCGTACGGGACCGGATTTGATGCCGCCCTTGCATCCGGCAAAATATACGGGACACAGTTTCATCCGGAAAAAAGCGGAGATACAGGGCTGTTGATATTACGTAATTTTGCTGCGGTTGTTTATGGCTCATGATGGAGAAACTTGAAATTGCTTTGTGGAGGCTAAAGGGAAATAATGGAAGAAAATATAATCCCTGAGCCAAAGCAGAAAGGTTAAAATGGTGGCTAAATGCGTATTTATCCGGCAATAGATATTAAAGACGGCAAGTGTGTCAGGCTTATCCAGGGCGATTTCAGCAAGGTGACAGAGTTCCCGGGCGATCCGGTAGAGATGGCTCTTAAATGGGAAAAGCTGGGCGCCGAATATGTCCATGTGGTCGATCTTGACGGTGCGAGGCTTGGATCTCCGCTCAACCTGCCTGCTATAAGCGGGATAGCTCAGAGGCTGGGTATACCGGTGCAGATGGGCGGAGGGATCAGGACCATTGAAATGCTGGAAATGGTTTTTAATAAGGGAGTGCAGAGAGCGATCCTGGGGACTTCGGCTATAAAAGACAAACCCTTTGTTGAGAAAGCCCTGAAAATGTTTCCGGGCGGGATAGCCATTGGCATTGACGCAAGAGAAGGGATGGCGGCTTTTGACGGATGGACAGGCATGAGTTCCATTAAAGCTGATGAGCTGGCTTTGGAGATGTGCGCTGCCGGTGCCTCAACCATAATATATACGGATATTGCCACAGACGGCATGCTGTCGGGACCAAATCTGAAAGCAATGGACATGATGGCGCGCGCAGTCGGCGACAAGGCTGAAGTAATTGCCTCGGGCGGTGTCAGGGACACAGATGACATAAGGGCGCTTAGAAATACAGGCGTCGCCGGAGTCATAATCGGGAAAGCACTCTATACCGGAGATATAGTACTTGGTGATGCCATAGCGATCGGACGTAGTCGTGATTAAGAAAGGGGATACTGAAATGCTTTCAAAAAGAATAATCCCATGCATGGATATTTTGAACGGCAGGGTCGTAAAAGGAGTCAATTTCGTAAATATCAGAGATGCAGGAGATCCTGTCGAAATAGCAGAAATATACAATAAGGCAGGCGCAGATGAGCTTACCTTCCTCGATATAACGGCATCTTCCGACGCCAGGGAAATAATCGCCGATGTTGTGGCAAGGGTTGCAGAAAAGGTATTTATACCCTTTACGGTAGGAGGGGGGATAAGGACGATCGAAGATTTCAGGAAGATCCTGAAGGCCGGCGCTGATAAGATTTCCATCAACACTGCAGCTGTAAAGCGTCCTGAGCTCATAACTGAAGCAGCCGAAAAATTCGGGAGACAGTGTGTGGTGGTAGCGGTCGATGTGAAGAAAAAGTCCGATGAGGAAGCATGGGAAGTATTTATTAACGGGGGCAGGATCAATACCGGTATGGATGCGCTCAAGTGGTGCGAAAAAGCTGACAGGCTCGGGGCGGGAGAAATCCTCCTTACCAGTATGGACCGTGACGGGACAAAAAGTGGCTATGATACTGCTATAACAAGAAAAGTATCTGAAGCTGTAAGCATCCCTGTGATAGCTTCAGGCGGAGCGGGGACAATGGAGCATTTTTATGATGTCCTTTCCGAGGGGAGGGCGGACGCCGCTCTTGCAGCGTCGCTGTTCCATTTCCGGGAAATCGAGATCATAGGCCTCAAGAAATACCTGAAAGAACGCGGGATAGTAGTAAGGCTTTGAAGTTGAGAATCCGGAAAGTAAAACCTGAGTCTGATTTAAAGACAAGTAAATATTGTTTGGAGGCATGAGAAATGGCGGTATTCGATATAAGTGTTTTAAAATTTGGCCCAAAGGGGTTAATGCCTGTTATAGTGACTGAAGAGAAAAACGGCGAAGTCCTGATGCTTGCTTATGCAAATAAGGAAGCCCTTGAAAAGACTCTGGAGACGGGGAAAATGCACTACTGGAGCAGGAGCAGGTCAGAACTGTGGCTTAAGGGAAGCACATCCGGCAATTACCAGGAGCTGGTAAGCATGTCCTATGACTGTGATGCTGACACACTTCTGGCCAGTGTAAGGCAAACAGGGAACGCATGTCATACAGGTAACCATTCGTGTTTTTTCAGACAGCTTTTTCCGGAAATCAAAGCCATGGCATCCGCAGCGGACACAGTGGAAAAATTATCCAAAGAACCCTGTGATGTCCCTGAAAACGTTGAAAAGCAGAGCAATGGAGGCGACATTGATGAAACGGCGGCAATCATCAGCGAACTGTATGAATTGATCGGCGACCGGCGTGCACATCCAAAAGAAGGCTCATATACGAACTATCTTTTTGAAAAAGGACTTGACAAGATCCTGAAAAAGGTTGGGGAAGAGACCTCTGAAGTAATAATCGCATCAAAGAACAGAGACCGCGATGAGATAAGGTACGAGATAGCAGATCTTGTTTATCATCTTCTGGTTTTAATGACTGAATGCCGTGTGACACCGCAGGACATATACGAAGAGCTTAAAAGCAGGAGGCGTTGAAATTATAAAACCGGAGATATATCGAGATATTCAACGATTACAGGAGCAATGGCAGTAATTATCAGATTAAAGGGCAAATATGGTCATTAAATGCCTTATATGGACATTTGCTAAACAATTGCATCATATATTATATTATATTGTAGATTAGCACTCGCCAATAAAGAGTGCTAACAACAACAAAAAGGAGGGTAACCTATGAAAATAAAACCATTAGCTGACAGGATAGTCATTAAGATGCTTGAAAGCGAGGAAACTACAAAAAGCGGCATAGTATTGCCGGGCTCGGCAAAAGAGAAACCGCAGATAGCAGAAATCGTAGCGGCAGGCCCCGGTGGACTGGTTGACGGGAAAGAAGTCAAGATGGAAGTCAAAGTTGGTGACAGGGTGCTTATCAGCAAATACGCAGGCACTGAGATCAAATATGACGGACAGGAATATACCATTATCAGGCAGAGTGATGTTTTAGCTACAGTTGATTGAAATCCGGCCGCAGGCCGACTGTTATGCCGGTTGAAAATATGAAAAAATTAGTCCGGTATCGAAAAATTTAATTCATGGAGGATGAGCACAATATGGCAAAAGAAATCAAATATGGCGAAGAAGCAAGACGCGCTCTTGAAAGAGGAGTGAATAAGCTGGCCGACACAGTTAAGATAACGCTTGGCCCAAAGGGCAGGAATGTAGTTCTTGACAAAAAATTCGGTTCGCCTGTTATAACAAATGACGGTGTTACGATCGCAAAAGAAATCGAGCTCGAAGACAAATTTGAGAATATGGGCGCCCAGCTTGTTAAAGAAGTGGCAACAAAAACCAATGATGTAGCAGGCGATGGTACTACCACAGCAACACTTCTGGCACAGGCGATAATCCGGGAAGGCCTTAAGAATGTCGCAGCCGGAGCAAACCCGATGATATTGAAGAAAGGTATCTCGAAGGCAGTTGACGCTGCTGTGGCAGGTATAAAAGAAGTCAGCCGCAACGTAAACGGACGCGAAGACATCAGCAGGGTAGCTTCAATATCCGCAAATGATGATGTGATAGGAAGCCTTATAGCCGACGCGATGGAGAAGGTAACAAATGACGGCGTTATCACAGTCGAGGAATCCAAGACAATGGGGACAAGCCTTGAGGTCGTGGAAGGCATGCAGTTTGACAGGGGATATGTTTCCGCATACATGGTCACTGATACCGAAAAGATGGAAGCAGTTCTTGAAGAGCCCTATATCCTCGTAACAGAGAAGAAACTCAGCAATATCCAGGATCTGCTGCCTTTACTTGAGCAGATCGTACAGCAGGGCAAGAAGCTCCTCATAATTGCTGAAGATGTTGAAGGAGAGGCTCTCACAACCCTCGTTGTCAACAAACTAAGGGGCACATTTACCTGTGTGGCAGTTAAGGCTCCTGGATTCGGAGACAGGCGCAAGGCTATGCTGCAGGATATCGCAACACTCACAGGCGGACAGCTTATAAGCGACGAGCTCGGACTTGACCTTAAAGAAACCAAGATCGATCAGCTTGGCAAGGCAAGACAGGTAAAGGTACAGAAAGAAAATACGATCATCGTTGACGGAGCCGGGAGCCAGGACGAGATCAAAAAGAGGATTGCAGCTATAAAAGCGCAGATAGAAGAAACAACATCCGACTTTGACAAAGAAAAGCTTCAGGAAAGGCTTGCAAAGCTTTCCGGAGGTGTAGCCGTGATACAGGTCGGCGCAGCTACCGAGACTGAAATGAAAGAGAAGAAACACAGGATAGAAGACGCTCTTGCAGCAACAAGAGCTGCAGTTGAAGAGGGCATAGTGCCAGGCGGCGGATCAGCCTTTGTAACTCCAATAAATAAGGTTCGCGAGTTGCTGGCAAAGACTGTTGGTGATGAAAAGACAGGTGTGCAAATCGTTGCCAAAGCCCTTGAGGAGCCTATCAGGCAGATAGCTGCCAATGCGGGCCTTGAGAGCTCCGTTATAATAGACAAGATCATGAACAGCCCTCTTGGCATAGGATTTGATGTCCTTACTGAAAAATATGTCGACATGATAGAAGTCGGTATAGTTGATCCCGCAAAGGTCACAAGGTCAGCACTCCAGAATGCAGCCTCAATAGCCGCAATGGTACTGACGACCGAAAGCCTCGTTTCTGACATACCGGAAAAAGAACCTCCGATGCCTGCCGGCGGCGGCGGAATGCCGGGCGGCGGAATGTATTGATCTGAAAGATCATAAAGTCTCGTGATTTGTAATGAATGATTTGTAATGAATGATTTGTTATAAAAGATGTAATAATAAAAGACCTGCGTGCCTTCGGGTGTGCAGGTCTTTTATTATGGGATGCCCGGTGAGTACGCTACAGATGTAGCGGTAACGGAGTTTTAGATGGGCTCGGATCGGTTGCCTGCTTTTCCTTGACGGGGCTGCTGCAAGTCGATTATAATGATAGCGCGGCGCACAGTTCATCATTTTATACGGCAAATGGCTTTGCGCTCTACAACAGGGCAATAGCCGGCGGATGCAAAGCAAAGGTAGGAGAGGGTGAAAAGATGGAAATCATGGATGTATTTGTAGAAAAAATGATAAGCAAGAAGAAAACTGCCGTTGACTATGCCATATATGCCATCCTTGCTGTTCTTGTCCCCCCGGCCATGATAGGCACTTTTTATATTCCGGTGATTCAGTATATCGCGCCTGTTTTCCTTGCCGGGATCATATATGGGACATATCTGGTTGTGACCGGGAGGAACATTGAGTTTGAATATGCTGTAACCAATGGAGAAATCGACATAGACAAGATAGTCGCGAAAAAAAGGAGAAAGAGGCTTTACAGCGGAGACTGCAGGACATTTGATATCCTGGCAAAAATGGATGGCAGTTATTACACGCAGGATATGAAGTCGATATCAAACAGGATCGAGGCGGTTTCAGACATGAAATCTGAAGATGTTTTTTTCTTTACCGCTAATACAAAAGACGGGAAAGTCATAGTGTTTTTTGAGCCTGACAGAAGAATGCTGGATATATTTAAAAACCTGATACCAAGGAAAATGTACGATTAAGAAGATCAGAGCATTTCAGAGAAAGCAAAAGCCTGGAATGAAAGGGGAGCACAATTGAACAGGAAAAGACTGAAAATTTTAATTTCAATCTCGGCAGCGATCATTCTGGTTGCTGCTGCTGTTTCAATATACCTTGTGAACTTTATGCCAAACAGCAATACCGCTGACTATTTTAAAGGAAGGGAAACATCTCTTATAGTAGAAGGCCAGCTGATAGAAGACGAAAGAGCGGCGCTTGTTTCCGATGGAGAGGTCCTTATAGCGGTAACTGTAATAAAAGAGTATTTCGACCCATATATATGGTGGGATGAAGCTGAAAGAAAAGTGACAGTCACGACTGCCGACAGGGTCATCAGGATGCAGACAGAAAGCCTCAACGCAATTATCAATGACGAGCCTGTAGAACTTAACATGCCTGTAACTTTGGAGATGGGCATTGTGTATATCCCCATTGATTTTCTGAAAGAGCTTTACGGCATCAGCATCAGGTACGCTGAGACGACCGGATGTGTGATAATTGATTATGTCGACAGTATTGTCCGGGTAGCGGAACAGCTTGAAGACGAGTTGATTATCAGGCTCGACCGCTCTGTCAGGGCGCCTGTGATCAAGACACTGGGAGAGAAGGAGCGGTCATTGGGAGAAGCTGAGCTTCGGGTTTATGAGGAATATGATAAATGGTACAGAGTCAGGGCATATGACGGGAGTATGGGATATGTCGAAAAAAGCGATGTTGTCGTCACAATCAGAAGATTCAGCTACATCAGGCACCATAAACCGAAGGGCTTATCATGGGAGCCTGAAGAGGGGATGATAAGCCTGGGATGGGAAACAGGCGACAAAAAAGACTTATATGGTTCAAATGAAAAAATCAGGGGGCTGGATGTTATCTCGCCCCTTTGGTTTGATTTTGAGGAAAAAACACTGAAGCTGAAAAACGGTGCAAATGCAAGGTCTCTTGATTGGGCTCAGAGGAACGGATACCAGGTCTGGCCCATGCTGAAGAACGACAACCTGCTTCCTTCAAGGTCCTCGGCCTTTCTGAACAGCTCTGCGCTGAGGGAAGCGCTTATCAGGGAACTGCTTGTTTACTGTGCGCTTTATAGATTTGACGGGATAAATATCGATCTCGAAAATATAAACCTGACTGATAAGGATGCGTTGACGCAGTTTGTGAGGGAGCTTACGCCTTACATAAGAGAACAGGGCCTTGTGGTATCAATGTGTGTGGGAGTGCCTGACGGGAGTAATAATTATTCGAAATGCTATGATTTGAAGGCTCTTGGCGAATCAGTAGATTACATAATGCTGATGACATATGACCAGCATTGGAAAGGCAGTCCGGAAGCCGGCTCGGTTGCCCAGTATCCCTGGGTTGAGCAAAAACTGAAAAGGACCCTGGAATTCGTACCCAGAGAAAAGCTTTTTCTGGGACTTCCCCTATACAACAGACTTTGGAAAGAGGTAACTGAAGATGACGGTAAAATCACAGTTACCAACGCTGCCGTGATCAATATGGAAACGGCAAAACAGCAGCTTGCCGCAAATAATTCCACCCCTGTCTGGGATGATACCAGCGGGCAGTATTATGCGGAGTACAGTAAAGGCGGCGCGCTCTACAAGCTTTGGCTTGAAGATGAAAACTCCATAAACCTGAAGTCGTCGCTTGCGCAAAAGTACAGGCTGGCAGGAACAGCAGCCTGGCGCATGAATTTTGAGACACCGCTTGTATGGGAGGTCCTATATAACAACCTTAAAGTTTATAAGACTTATGAAGCCTGGCAGGATGCAAACCCCGGCGGGCAGACAGTTCCAAAATATTATTAACTGGCTTATTAATTTTTAAAGATTATTTCGAAGATTATTTATTGTTATTTATTTTGCAGTTTGCCAAATCATGCTAAATTATGCCAAATCAGGCAAAGATCCGCTCTTGACTTATAAGCAAACGGCTAGTATAATAATTTGATTAATACAGGAACGTTGCAATCGCTG
>JAQUNY010000028.1 GCA_028717405.1 Eubacteriales bacterium | reverse complement strand
GAGTCAAGCTTCGGGTGCAGGCCTGAAATGGCACGTGAGGCTGTTATTGCCGGTCCCGATGTTAAAGAAGGTATAAATAATGACGGACCGCGCATAAAAGACAGCAGGCTGTATGAGACTGCGTTAATGATTAACGCACTCGATCCCGGAGGCTTTGGAAACAACCCGGACGCAGATAATGATCCTGTTGCCTCAGTCTCAGTCTCAGCTTCAGCCTCAACAATTATCAGGGTAGGAGATTTCATGGACCTTCTGGCAGGCCTTTCCGGCGGGTGGTGGGATGAACAGAAAGATATGGCGGCCGCTACAGTAGGATTAAGGAAAGAAAAAGCCGCTGCTGAACAACGCGAAAACGCCGCTGTGACCAGGCTTGCGGAGGAAAACAAAGAGGCAGGTAAACAACAGTCATTGTTGAAGGAATATCGCGAGCGCCTTGCAGCAATACTTGAGAAAAGCCAGGGCAATGCGGCCTGTGCGCTTGAAAAATGCAGGAAGTATAAGGAACTGACAGCGGAAATGGCCGCTTTTGATATCCGGCATCAAGCTTTGCTGAAGAACCACGAAGCCGGAGATGAAGCAGGATTGAAAGCCTGCCTTGAAAGAGCCGGTGATGAAACAGCCGGGTTCATGATCAAATGGAGAGAAATCACTGAAAAGAATCCGGGGCTCCCATCGCCCCGCGATGCAGCTGACCCGGAAAAGGTAAGACAAAAGATGGATGACCTTAATGCTTCTGTTGATGAAATAGAAGAGAACCTGGACGGACTGAAGGAAAAAAGAGATGACCTTTACAGGCGCCTGGCCAGGCTTGAGGGAAGTGATCCGATAAATATCGCAGCTGCAGAGCTTGATCTTGCAGAACTCAGAAATAAAAAATACAAGCTGAAGCTTCAGGCGGATGCCCTGACCGAAGCATATAAAGAGCTTGATGCGGCAATCGCCGAATATAGAAATACCTACCGGAACCGGCTTGAGGATAAGGCTACCGCTTACTATAAGCAAGTGATGGCGGAAAGAAATATTGTGCTTGACGAAGAGCTGGTACTGGGGATCAGGGAAAAGGGACGCCCGGTATCATTGTTCCACCTGAGCAAAGGCGCGAGAGACCAGTTATATATTTCGCTCCGGTTTGCAGTTGCGGACCTGCTGGCTGAAAGTGTCAGGCTGCCGATGATATTCGATGATCCCTTTGTAAGCACAGACAGCGCAAGACTGGCCGCTTTCAGAAAGATAATGGAAGAAGAAGCGGCCGGGAGGCAGTTTATCCTGCTGGCACACTCAGACAGCTACAGGGAATGGGGAAACCCCGTTGATATCAGATAAGAGGCCAGTTTCCGGCAAAACATCGCTCAGTCAGCTGTGGAAATGCCTGAGTACCCAGACGGTCATCTCCGCGATCCCTCTGTTGGCGAAGGCGTAGTATGGAATGAAAGTCAGTGGCTTCTGCTCAAGGACGGGCGAGCCGCCGCGTGTATCACTTACATCAATTGCACCACAAGCATCATAGTACAGGCTGTCGCTTCCCGACAGGTCCTTCGGGAGACTTTTCGTATAACCCGTGGTTTTCAGGATATTTGCTCCGAAGTATCCGTTGGGTATTATTTCCCATTTATTATCGCACGAAATGCTTATATTCCTTAAAAGCCTGCCGTTATCGGGCTCCTCCAGGCAGTAAACAACAGGCCCATACTGCACAGCTGCGCGGCCGGCATTATCCTGCACGAACGGGGACGACTCCTTCAGCAAAACCTTCATCTCAAATTCAATGTCGATGTATATGGGGGAGGCAGACGCCGTGTTCTCAAAATATATATATTTTGCAGATGCGTTTTCCTGCCTGCCTGCGGCCGGAAAGCGGCTGGAACCCGTAAGACTGAAGGTATAGCTGCGGCACCACGAAGGTATCCTCACAGCAATCTTAGAAAAACCGCTGCCTGAGACAGAGATACTCACTCTGCCGTTTGCCGGATATTCGGTCATGATTTTTATTTCAGCTCCGGAACCGTTGACATTAGTCCTGGTTGTTGACGCGATATACTGATTGATATACAAAGTTTCGTTGCTGTATGTGAAAATCCTGCTGCCTATGGAGGCAACAAATCTGGCAATATTCGGAGGGCAGCACGAACAGTTAAAAACCTCGCTTCTTTCAGGCTTGGGGAGCCTTGCCCTAAGCAGGTCCTGCCCTTCAAAAAGGTTGTTGTTCCTTTCGACAAGGTATGGCTGGACTTCAAGAGGATTTTCGTAGAAAAATGTTTTGCCGTCAAGCGAAATGCCGGAAAGTATACCGTTATAAATCAGCCGCTCAAAAATATCCGCATATTCGGGGTTTTCATTATCAGCACAGGTCATTCTTTCAACAAAGAAGGCAGCCGCTATGGCTGCGCAGGTTTCCGTATAGGCGGTCAAACCCGGAAGGTCATAATCGACGGTAAAGGACTCGTGTATCGCGGTCGAGCCGATCCCGCCCGTTATATACATCCTTCTGCGGGTGATGTTTTCATAGATCGCCCGGCAGGCTTCAAAGAGCTCTGTGTCATCGTACTCATATGCAATATCAGCCATGCCGCTGTAAAGATATGCAGCCCTTACCGCATGGCCTTCGGCCGTCCTCTGACTGCGGACAGGGGCGTGATCCTGAATATTGCGGGATTTCCGCCAATGGCTTAAATCCAAAGGAGGAGTTGCGGACTGTCCCGGATCTACTGTGCCACGGGCATCTATGAAATATTTTGACAACTCAAGATAACGCTTTTCTCCTGTAAATCTGTAAAGCCTGACAAGAGCCAGCTCTATTTCTTCATGTCCCGGTGATGAGAAAGCCGCAGAGTGGTCTTTAACAAAAACCTTTTCAATATGATCTGCAAATCTGCACATCAGCCGCAGGAATTTGTCCTTGCCTGTAGCCTCGCAGTATGCCACAGCAGCCTCCATAAGATGGCCGGCCGTATAGAGCTCATGTGCCCCGCGCCTTGTCCAGCGGGCGTCAGGTTCGATCAGGATAAAATAAATGTTGAAATACCCGTCAGGATCCTGGTGCTTTTCAATCAGATCCACCAGCTCATCAACCTCAGCCTCGAGCTCTGCATCTCTTTTCTTAGCGAGGATGTAGGCTGTAGCCTCTATCCACTTGGCTACGTCAGAATCCCAGAAGATATGCGGTTTATTGGGTTCGCCCTCTTTCCAGTCCTGCCTGAAAGCACCGAACCTCCCGGTCTGTTTGAAGCTGTCCCGTATGGCGCGGATCGACGTGCCGGATATCATGTCGAGCTTATTGCTCCAGAAGCCCTCGTCAATATCCACGTCCTTATAGCTTATCTGTTTTGTTTTGATTTTCATTTTAATTGTCATAAATTATTTTGCCTCGCTGAAATAGTATTCTACCCCTGCCTTATAACCATCCGTGAAACCGAGTACATTCTGTGATGCACTCGCGCTTCCGTCAAAGCTGAACTTCACAGGTCCCATTGCCTGCGATACTGAAATTTTACTTCCCACACCGCCTTCTATGGGACCCACATTAAAGCCAAAACGGTCAGCGATGCCCAGTGCCAATGCTTTTGCTGCTTTCAGTATATCATTATAGTCGTCTTTCTCCAGAGAAAATGCAGCAACTGACCAAATTGAAGTTTCCACTCCCTTGAAAGCACCTACAGCATATTGCCCGGCGCTTTTAACTATATCCACAATGGCGCTTTCTACAAATGCGCCTTTTTCAAGGGTGTCGATGACTGAAATCATTTCATGGGTATTCGGATTGATTTCGTACCATGCCCACCTGGGTCGTCCGTCAATGATGGATGGTTTGTCGGGGATAAGGACCATGCAGGATGATTCTGAAAAATGTTTGATTACATCTTCCGGAAGGCCTGCAGTTACCATATCATCCATTGTTGTGTCACTGATGTAATCAAGTAAGACCAGGCTGGTCCCCTCCGGAGCCTGTACCCAGATTTCTTCCAGCCCATTTGCCGTATCAGGTAAAACAGTCGTTTCCAGTGTAGATGCGTAGATACCGCTAAGGATGTTGAAGCGTCTGATGGCGTCTTCCTTACCGGCATGTATTTCATCATGTATCTGGAGAAGGCTGATAGAAGTTTGCAGCTTTCCCCCGGCTTTTTGGGTCACGATGATCACCCTTGGTTTTTGTGTCCTCCCGGCTGTCAAATCCAGGGAGTCGATCAAAGCATGATCATGAATGGTCTGCAAAGAAATGAATTTGTATATCAGGCTTCTTCCATACCAGCGGAGAGCCGACAGTTCACCTGGATTTTTTGCCTGAGCATGGACTTTTGATGACGCTTCCTGCAGCATCAAAGCAGTTTCATCTGTAAGATCCGGTGAGTTAATGCTGACGGTCATGAATATATCATCAATTTCCATACCCTCATCCAGCCTCACGACATGGGTGACACCGGACCGATTCGGCAAATCCAAAACAATTTCAATTTGCTTCACATCAATTTTTTCTGTGTCAATTGATTTTTCTCCAAAAATTTCCCCCTCAGGGGTAATCAGATAAACTCTTGCAGTGTTTCCATCCTTGGCTATACCAATATCTATGGCATCAAGGCTTAGAATATCCAGGTCAATATTATTATCATAAAGGAGTTCGCTGACAAGGACCGGGGCGCCTTCAGTATCCCCGCCAAGAGCATCGGCCATATCGCCTGTATGCTCTCTGGCTCCTTTTTCGGTCAGATATCCGCCGGCATTAATTACGAGATTGATTGTATTTGGAGCTTTTTCAACTGAATGCTCATAATCGATATACACCAGTCGTTTAAGAATATTCAGATCTTCCATGAAAGGCATAACCAATACATGGTAGTTATTTTCGTTGTCGTTATAGGAAACTGCAGGCAGTGTGTCGATCATAATTTCATCAATACCGGACATTTTTGAAAGTTCTGTCTTTCCGCGGTCAGTGAGGCGCACCACCTTCATTTTCGGATGATAGCCCAGTTTTGACAGCACTTCAACCGCCATATTCGCATAATCCTGTTCCATTCCAAATCCCTGGGTCATCAGGGCTTCCTTTGAAAAGCTGTAATTAAACGGGCCGAACCCCCCCGAACTGGGGATATAACGAAGCTGCTTCATTACCGCTATCATATCTTCAACTGAGTTGATCTCATCGATAAGCCGGGCGCCATAAGTGGTAATGGCAGGAATGGGAATGTCCTGCTTATCTGCCGCCGGTTCGCCCAAAGGGATGTTTCCGGTTGCCAGATGTGTTGTGTTTTCAGGATGGTCCAGCCGGTATTTTTCAACTGTAAGTGAAATTGCGCTATTCAGATTTTGTGTAAAGGTGTCATCTGTATCTATTTGTATTTTCTCACCTAATAAATCCATATTGTATGTTCCATTAATAACTTTCAGCTTTAATCCCTCGAAGGTTTCCGAGTATAAATACCACTCTTTTTCCTCTCCCGCCGGGACCTGGAAAATGATGATCCCCCTTCTGCCTGTGCCGTCATAAACAATACTGTCATCGGTATATCCTAATATTATCTGTTCAGTAAGTCTGTCCGGGAGCAGCCTGTTTACAGTGCTTTTTTCGCCTCCGCTCTGCGCAAAATTTCCAAGGCCTGTTTCGCCTGATTCCTCATACAAGCCGGAATCGTTTTCGCTATTCTCTGTATTTCCGGATGTATTTTCCCCGGCCATGGTAAAATACTCATCAGAGACTGAAGAAAACAGGCTCCCTATACCGGCTGATGCATACCCGTCCTTTTTGTCATAGATCGTAATGTCGGCAATAATGTACTCGCCGCTGTATCCGTTTATTTCCTGTTTCGTTTTTATCAGAGAGTTAACAGTCAGGTCAATATACTCAGATTTATACTCCGCGTTCAGGTCCCCCGGGTATAAGGCACCGCTGAAAACATGCGCAGTCTTATCTTCGTCACGAAGGTCTGCAAATATCTCAACCGTATTGTTTTTCAATCCTTCAGGCAATTCAAAAAGCCATCTTATCTTGTTGAAGGAGCCCGGGCTGATCATGCGCGGACTCACAAAGCCAGCCGGCAGCAGATTGGTTGCGGGATTTACAGGGACATAAAAATCACCGCTGTCTGTACACAGCCTCAAAGAAAACCGCTCCATAGGATCAATATTTAACAGTGCCTGCATTTGAGAAGTAAAGTTGCCTTCAACTATTTTAAAAACAGAACCGGCAGCCGGAACAACCCCGACATCTCCCGAGTCACTTCCGGTGACGCTGCTGCCAGAGCTGACCCCGGCATCAGTATTGGCGTCAGTATCAGCATCAGTATCGGCATAAGTTCCTGTGCCCGTCATGATGCCTGAAGCATTTTTTCCCGTACCTGGAATTATCATGATTTCTTCATATCCTGTAATATCCAGCAGAAAAGTATCTGTCAATTTCGCGGGTTCCTGTTTTGGCAGAGATGTGATATCAAACTCATTCTTGTTCATTTTGCCAACTATGGGAATATCAATATGTCCGTAGTTGATATCATAAAAATGCAGCGAAGATTGCGACATAGGCACATCCGGCACCAGGAAAACCAGAGTGCCATCTATGGACTCATCAGGCAAAACAATAATGGCATTGTCTCCTGGTAAGGCCAGCGGTTTTTCTGTAAGCCACGTTGCCAGTGACCCTGGATAGGCGCCTTCATTGTTATATGAAAGGAAAAAATGAGAAGTAAAATCCGGAATCATGTAGGGGATTTTTATAAACTGCGTTTTTCCTCTGGCGCTGCCGTCAACCCATGAAGACGGGTGAGAAGAGCCATCCGGGTATATGGTAACTTCCTGCGGCTCCAGTATATTTTTCATTTCCATGGTCACAGCCATAAAGCGGTAATTGGAGGGTGCATCAACACCTTTCAGACGCTTCATAAAGAAAATACCTTCAGCGGATATCCGGGCTGCCGTATTGGCGCCATCGGCCTCGGCAGACATGCGTTTTGTAATGATTGTATCCTGAGCCGGCACGCTGCAGCCGGAGATATAATCAGCTGTGTGTGCGTCATACTGTCTTAAAATTTTTCCGGCAGTGTATTTTATTGTCTCGGCGATAACGACCTCTGTACCTTTTCTGACAGGTGACAGTTCTGCCAGCTTAGCTGTTGAATATGATTCCCTCGCCCCCATGTCATTGACCTTTTCAATACCAATAAAAAGATTACTTAAACCGCTCTGCGGGGCATTTTGTACTTCTCTCAGGACCTTGTTGAAGCTTTCGGTCAAAAGTGCAATATCTTCTGTTACAATATATTCGCCATCTGTGATCTCGGCAGCCAGCCTGAAATCTTCTTCTTCATCCTCCAGACCCAAGCCTGCCCAGAGGATATTGATGTCATCTTCTTTCATGTCCTCCAGAATACTTAAAAAGAAATCATTGTCGGGGCTTGTTGTCCCAAGGGCTGCATCGGTGATGTATACAAGGACTTTTTTTGTTGAAGGGATCGATTTCAGGGTTTTATAGCTTGCCAGAACAGATCCGGTTATATCAGTCGGCCCGGAAGCCTCAAGGCGTCCTAAACCCCGCAGGATTTTCATTTTATCCGTAGTCAAAGCCTGCACGATTTTTGTGTCTTCATTGAATTCAGTAAGCTGCATCTGGACTTCGTCCGGAAGTTCGAGAATGAAGCGGCGAATCAGTTTCTTCACATTATGTATCCTGCTGCCGAAATTTTCACTTGTGTCCTGTATCATAGACCCGCTTGTGTCTATTACGAAAGAAACTACAGGAATATCCCCGGAGGAAGATTCCAAAGGCCTTTCATAAGTTGCTTCGAATGTGCTTCCAATGCGCTCGTTAATAGATGAGAAAACATTATTAAGCGCTTCGCCGTCATCCGCACTGAAATACTGGCCGTCGGACACCTTCGCAAGGCTTTCCAGAGTCGCGCTGTCGTGACCTTTTCCAAAACCTATGGTAAACAATGGAATGCCGGCTTCCCTTACCAGATCCGTAGTTTCTGCCAATGTCAGACTGTCGCCATAAATCAGGTCATTCTCACCATCAGTGAACACCACAAGGACCGGCCGGCTTTCCCCGGCAAGCATGCCGAGTCCCAGGCCGATTGCATTATACAGAGCCGTATCGCCGCCCACATAAATCGCAGATAGATTATTCAGGGCATCTTCTTTAGTTTCACCCTTTAATTCCCTGATTTGATCATCAAAATCTACGATCCGGATTTTTGCATCATCCGGCAGCCCTTTTACAAAAGCCCCGGCTGCATTAAGCGCCCCTTGCATCTGCCCCATCATTGAACCGGACGAATCCAGCAACAGAACAACATCCGGCGGTATTTTCGCGCGTTCAACGCTGACCAGCTTCACAGGCGCGCCGCTTTCTGTAATAGTTGTATTATTCATACCGGGCAGGATTTCTTTTGTGTCTTTGTCCAGAAGAGTAAAACTGAAAGTCACCTGATTTTTTGATTGGTCTTCCTTGACTGCCCCAATCCGGATACCTCTGTCATTATAATCACTGCTGCCTGTTTTCAGCGCATTTGAGATATTAAAGGGGACATCCACTGTAGTCATTTCGCCGGAATGAACGGGTACCATCAGTGTTTCGTAAACACTTACAAGAGCATTGCCCTCTGGATAGACCTGCACATCCCACAGGCCGGCGGGCACAAACATGATATAATCCCCGTCAGGCGTCTGATCCAGGTAAAAATCATCATAAGAGAATTCCGGGTGTTCAATGTTCAGACTTGCGTTTCCAACCGGATAGGCTTTCATGCCTGACACATACTCAGAACTTACTTTAATGGCTCCAAGCGGTTCCCCATATTTGATTTCCGGGATCTCACCGGTTTTCAGAAGCGTGATTTTGATCTCCCCGGTCTCCTCAGGGTCGCGCCAGAATACTTCCCAGTTGCTGAATCCGGGATCATACATTATGCTGTCATAATAAAAATCGGTGGAAAGTTCATCATAAAGTGTATCCCGAGTTGTATAAACGCGCTTGTAAGAACCATATCGGTTTTCGGTACTGATTTCAAAACCGACTTCACCCTTGTCATATTCCAGATGAATAGATTGGTATTCATTGCCAGGATTAAAGGAAGAGAACCTGATCAGGTTCTCTTCATAATCTTCTGTGTTGATGACAAGGGTTTGCCCAACCTTAATATCATCCTGCTTTACTATATTCAAGATGATCTGCTCACCGGAAATAACTGCCTCAGCCCACCAGCGGATGTCGTTCCCGTCTGTCAGGATAAATACAATACTGTTATTGTGATAGCCTGTGATGTCGCCATTGTTGGACCTGATGTAATGTTCAATATCCAGAATAAACTGACGGTTTTCATCCGGTGTTTTTTTATCGTCGAATGGGATATGCATGATCCACTTATCGCCATAAACATATCTGCTTATGAGAGTATTTTGCCCGTCTGCATAGTCATATATGTGATAGCTGCTTTTTTCTATTGTGACATCGGTATAGTTGTCCTCATCACCCATGGGATTTACATGGGGCACAGGCTGGCTCCAGGGCGGAAAACTCCCGTCAGTTGAAAAGAACCATACCTGTTTGATATTTTCCTGTATGTAGGTATAGACATCTTCCCGGTCGCTGCCGCCAGGCTTCATTGCAACTTTTGTAAGTGTGCCTGTTCCTTCAGCAGAAGTGCTGTCAGGCGTGTCGCCTTTTCCCCTGAGAAGGAGAAAAAGTATGAGCGAAAAAATCAGAACAGTTGCAATACTGCAGGCTATTATGACTTTTTTATTTTTCAATGGAAGCGCCCCTTATTATTATAATGAAATGCAATTATATTAAAAAGTGTTTAAAAAGCGTTTAAAAAGTACTTATCATAAAGTACTCATTTAATTATAGCATTTTTTGTAACAGATATCCATTCTAAGCCCGCTGCAAAATTGCTTTCAAATCTGTTGGCTGTTGTTTGACTAGTCGGTTGTCTCAGGATTTGTACCGGACTTATATCGGACTTATACCGGACTTATACCGGACTTGCACCGGACTTGCACCGGACTTGCCGTTAAAGCCGATTAATATATAAAAGCATTGCGGTATGGCACTTTCGCCATACCGCACTTTCTAAGAGAAGGATCACAATGACTGACCTTTGAGATTTTCACTTTCCTGATGTTTCATATTTTCGTTTATAAATCCAGGCCTATGCTTATCAAATACGTTTTTACTGCAGTTTCATATGCTTCACGATCGGTTTTTTCAACTCCGTTAAAAACGGCTTCTTCTGTCATTAATTCGGAGATATCGTGTATATAATTGCCTCTGACACCATCTTTGATATACATGGGCTTTATACCGGCATCTTTCAATAGCCTGCCGGCTATTGCAGGCGCCGCCGGATTTGCGTCCGCCCCTGCCCCTGCATTAGCATTTGTGTTTGTGTCTTCATCCGCATCTTCGTCTTCATCGTCATCATTGTCATTAATTTCATCTATACTCAGCTTGAAAGTGAGGCTATCTGAGTAAAGCCCATTTGCTTCCGTAACGGTAATACTGACATAGAAATCTTCATATGATACTGTGGGGATGCCGCTGATAGTACCATTTTGCGGATCTAACTGCAATCCGGCAGGAAGACCTCCGGAACTCCATGTATAAGGCTGGGCACCGTCCCGGGCTGTCAGGGTATAGCTATAGTTTTGATTTATGTACCCCTCGGGTAATGTGGGCATTGAACTGTCGTCATAGATGATCCTGACGTGATTATCATGTACTGTTATACTCAGATCCTTTGTTACAGTAGTATCTTCTGCATCAGTTACTGATACATGGATCAGATACTGTGAAGAGCCGGCAGGTTGTACAGGAATGCCGCTTATTACACCGGTATATGAATCGACACTTAATCCTTCGGGAAGTACCGGGATAATCCAGCTGTAAGGCTCCATGCCTCCTTCAGCTTCTAATGTTTCACTATAAGGTATCGCGTTAAGCCCATCCTCCAAAGTATCTGTAATAATCGTCAATTCATCATATTTATCATTCGGTTTGGGATCTTTCTTAGCACTTACACCAAGAGTCATTAAGCTTGTCAATAATGCAATTATTGTTATGAACACTACAAGCCTTGATCCAATATATTTATTTTTCATCTTAAACTCCTTTCCCGCCTGTCACTTATGGCGGCTCATATAATAGAATCGTAGAATCGGGTACAAAACATTTTTCCCAACAGCAGTAATATGATCAGCGGCAAATATATTATTGCTGCTATTAATACTTTCGTTGATGTTGACGCATTTTTCGGGGTAAGTAAATATTTTTCAGATTTTTGTTCAAATATAACAGGTATAATATATAAAGTAGATAGCGAAATAATAAACGGAGAGGGTAATGATGCCTGCTATGAGTGTAAGGATGTCTGCTATAATGAAAAAAGAAAAACAAAATGGAGCAAATGATAATGCGGACATGCCGGCAATGAAGCACGAAAGCCGGGAAGTCCGCCACAGAAGCATTTGCAGCTGCGGTTGCGGCTGTGGCTGCAGAAAAAAACTACTATTCCTGATCATGATATTAAACGTGATTTTAATATCACTGGTATTATTGTCAGGATGCACATCAGGAGGTTTTACAGGCATGTCAGGAAAAATATCAGAATATGATGAACAGCAAAATGAAAATGCTGCGGGAGTGACTGACACGGCTTCGGAATATATTGTGGCCGGACCGGAGTATCTCGCTGAAATCGACGCTAAAGCGGATGCGCTCAGACAAAAGATATTGGGCTCTGTTACTGTAGTAGAAGCAGAAAGCACGCCCTATTATGTTTCAAACAGCGGTGATGACGCCAACAACGGCAAATCGCCTGACGAGGCGTGGGCTACGCTTGAAAAGGTAAACAGTGCACCACTTGCGGAGGGCGACGCCGTATTTTTTGAAAGAGGGGGACTCTGGCGCGGGCAGCTTAAGACTAAGAGCGGCGTAACATACTCGGCGTATGGCAATGGAGACAAGCCCAAGCTGTTCGGTTCGTCACAGGCTGCGGTCTCTGCGCGCTGGAGTGCGACTGCTGTTGAAAATGTCTATGAATATGCCGTCAGCTTTCCGTTTTCGAATGAACCGGGCAACATTATTTTCAACGACGGCGAAACGTGTGGAATAAAAAAATTCCTGGGCGAAAAGGATTACTGGGGCGGCAGGTACCCGGGAGTCGAAGACTTTAACGGCGTTAATGATCTGGATGAAGACCTTGAATTTTATCATGACATTGCTTCAGGAAAATTATACATCTATTCTGAGGACGGCAATCCTGCCGAACGCTACTCATCCATTGAAATTGCCCACAAGCCGCATACAATCAGAAATGGAGGCAACGATGTCACAATTGATAATCTCTGCATAAAATACACCGGCTCACATGGAATTTCCAGCGGGACATGCAAAGGCCTTACTGTTACCAACTGCGAATTTGGCTGGATAGGGGGTTCTATTCAAAGCGAAGCCAATCCCTATTTCCGTTTTGGGAATGCTGTAGAAATATACGGCGGATGCGACGGATACACTGTTGAAAACTGTTATATCTACCAGGTTTACGACGCCGGAGTTACACACCAGCGGACCACTCCGCATGACAGTACCATGAAAAATGTCAGATATATCGGAAATCTGTTTGAACATTGCATATACTCTATCGAATATTTTCTTGGACACCCTGCGGATTCTTCGCCGGTCCTTCTGATGTCTGACATTATTTTCAGAGGGAATATATGCAGATTCGCCGGATATGGCTGGGGCGACCAGCGACCCAATAAGACAGAAGCTGCGCATATCAAAAGCTGGAACAGCCAGAATCCTGCGGAAAGGTTTATTATAGAGAACAACATATTTGACCGGAGCAAATATATGATGCTGCATATTGCCGCATCAAAGGCTGAGAGCCTGCCTGTGATGAAGGGCAATACATATATACAGGATATCGGCGCCCAATTCGGCAAGTTCGGAGCCGGCGCCCCGGCTATGAGGATGTTTGATGAAACAGTCGGGGAATTTATAAAAAACACTGTTGCTGACGCTGATGCTGAAGTCAGGTATATTACCGGATAGCAGGATGGGCAGATTATGTACTATAAAGGCTGCGAAATAGAAGAGATGAGTCCCGGATCTGTCCTTGTTACCGGAGAGGGTTGTTTTGACCTGGAGAAAACATTTGAGTGCGGTCAGTGTTTCAGGTGGAAGAGGCAGGATGATGGAAGCTACACAGGGATCGCCATGGGGAAGGTGGTCAATGTGAGATATGCTCCCGGCCCTGAGGCCGGAGGCTGCAGGGGCATCAGCTTCATCCTGGGCAATTCCACAATACGCGATTTTATTGACATATGGTATGACTATTTTGATCTGGGAAGAGACTATGACAAGGTCATCGAGAGTATATCCCGTGACAGCATAATGAAGGAGGCGGCATCTTTCGGACGAGGTATAAGGCTCCTGCGGCAGGATATTTGGGAGACTGCGATCTCATTTATTTTTTCAACAAACAAAAAGATACCTATGATAGCCGATACCATCGAAAAGCTCTGCAGGACATTCGGTGATCCGGTCAGAATGCCTGCGCTGCCGGCTTCGGCCAAAACCGGCCGGAATTTGCCATATACCTTTCCGGACGTGAGAACACTTGCCTCCGCTGATTTGATGGCGCTAAATGAATGCCGCGGGGGATACAGGTGCGGGTACGTTTCAGAAACAGCAAAAATCCTTGCTTCAGCTGAAGATGAGGCCGCTTCAGAGAAAATGGGAGCAGGATCCGGGATCATCCTTGACAGAGAGCGCCTTGCACTCTGCGATGCTGATGAAGCCCGAAAAAGGCTTATGACGTTACCCGGGGTGGGCCCTAAGGTTGCTGACTGTATACTCCTCTTCAGCGGGACCAGATATGACGTTTTCCCGACTGATGTGTGGATAAAAAGGGTCATGAGCGAGCTGTATTTCGGCAGGGAAGCAGGGACGGAAGAAATCAGGAAGTATGCGGTTTCATATTTCGGCGAATATTCCGGATTTGCACAGGAGTACCTCTTCTATTATGCCAGGCAGAAAGGTATCGGAGCGCGCTGAAACGGCAGAAGCCGGCGAAAATATTGCGAAGTCTTTGATGCATGTTACAGTTATAGTGCCCCTGCGCCATAATAACGCAGATAATTATCCATATTATCTCATAAAAACGCAGCGGTATCTCTTATTATTTTCTTAAAAACGTGATATATTATATTTATAGCTTTAAAGATTTTACCGGGAGGAACTGAGTATGTATAGAAAAGCATTAGAAAAACTGTTATCCTGGAAAGACAGTTCGCGCCGGAAACCGCTTATTTTGAAGGGCGCGAGGCAGGTTGGGAAAACCTGGCTGATGAAGGAACTTGCAAGCAGGGC